>BQJS01000001.1 GCA_021604825.1 Phycisphaerae bacterium
CGGCAGGCAACTGTCGGCCTAGATGAATGACTGCCCGCGAGCAATCGCGAACAAAATTCGGCTTACAAGCCCGCCTCGTCGCCGCTCATTTAAACCCTCGCCTTCGGCTTACTTAGACCACCGAAGTTCGGCTTTCATCGAAGACGGGATCAAGTTCGCAGTTTGAAAACAACTCTTCCAACGCCTGCCCGCCATGCTCAAGCTTGTATAGCAACTCCGACTCGGTGATCGGCACCATCCAAAGAATCGAAACATCGTCGCTTTCGATGGTCAGCGAATCGAAGTCCTCGGATTCAAAGTAGGGCGGCAAGAAAAAGGCATGCGCCAACTGAGAGTTCTCGAAATCAATCGGTACCGAATGCCACCAATGCAAATGCGTCCGCTGCTCAAACGGCACCATTGCCAATGTCTTCAACATTGGAAACATCCACGCACAGGGTTCGCTTGCGTAGAAGAGTACTTCGGTACGTCTTGTAATGTGTTCGGGATGCCCGTCGGGAACGAATTGCTTCTGATCGCTCATGCCGCCCGTGATCAATGTCCAGTGGGCTCGATCTCGATTGGGTCTAAATCGATATATATCAATGTGGGGCACGGAATCATCTGACGAATGCATGATCGGTTCGACAAGTGGGCCGAAGTGTTTCGAATAATGAGACTCCCGTATTGCAAGAGAATTCTGATTCATTTGCACCTCATCGATCTTTGCCTCGGACATCATAGTGTGATCAAAGGCCCAAGGCTATCGCGGTGCACTTGAGTGGTCATCGAGATTGCGGATTGGATGTTTTCAACGGATGGATGAAACGTAGAATCCACTCAACTCTCGGTACAGCCATTCAAGTCAGTCGCCAAAGTCGTGCCATAAATCTGTCGGACGATTTCGCCGAACGATTCGGATAGTTCGATATCGCGCGACTCCGCGTCGCCGTTTCGGTTTGCGTGGCTACTTGCTGCATCGTCTACCAATTGCAGCTTTCGGTGGTTCAGTTCGGCGCGGCGTTGTTCGGCGATTACTTTTGAGATTTTGACGAGGTCGTCGACTTCGATGGTTTGCGACAGGCCGTCGAGCACTTCAAACGCCCGGCCCATGACTTGGAGGTACGCGCCTTGGCCGATGCGGTCGGCGGGTGCGTGCGTTTCTTCCAGATCGGCCAGTGCGGCTTGCATCAATCGTCCGACGGCGCCTATGCGTTGGCGGTATTCGTTTAGGGCGGCTGCGTTGGTGGCGTTGTCGAGTTCGGGGTCCGTTTCGGCCTGAGCGTGTGTCCTGGTGGTTTTTCTCTTTGCAGACTTTTTGCGCGGGGATTTCTTGGGCGCAGCTTTCTTGCGCTTTGGAGCCTTTTTCGTTGCCTTTTTATTCGTCGCGCCCACCATCATTCATCCAGCGCCGGGTCGCCGATGACATGGTCGGCTACTTCCATGCCTGCGCTTGTTAAACGGAACCAACGCTGTCGCCACGGCGTGAACTTTGGGTCTGATTCGTTGTCAGAGACCACCCGCTGTACGTATCCCTTCTCGCAGAGGTATGCGAGGTCGCGGCGAAACGGATCCCACTCCATCGTCGGAAAGACGCTCAGCAGGCTCCGCATCAACTGCTCGGCTTGCAATGCGGCAGGGTAGAGCATGTTCAGCGCAACCAGCACTTCGTTGCGCACCAGTTTAATCTGGCGAGCCGTACGTCCATTTGCCATCAACGCGACTCCCCATCATCGCTACCCTGCATCCGGGCGTCACCGATTCCTGCCTTCTTCGCCATCTCTGCAACGAGTCGGTGCGTTCGTTCCGACGTCGCGAGCAAGCCCACCCGTGATTCCAATTCCGTTTCCGCGCGCATGACCGCCGCGCTCAGCGTTTCGATTCGACCCCGTGCCCACATCGTTTCCCGAAGCCATTCCTCTTTGGTCGCAAAGTCGCGCCGTATTTGGCCGATGTCCTCAACCGCTCGGCGCAGCTCTTCACCGGTCGCGCTTAGCCGTTCAGCCAAGTCAGAGAACCTACCGGCTTGCTGTTCGCGCAACCCCTTTAGGTAGAACGTCATCACGGTCAGCGGGACGCCGACCAACGGTGCGACTACCGCCAATCCCGCGCCCATGAGTTCCCACATCGCCGGTGACAATGGACTATGCCCTGCCGGCTAATACAGCCCCCACCACATGCGACAGCAAGCGAAGTGCCCGACCGGCGGTGTCTACGCGAATCAGGCCGTCGACCAACTCGCGGCGAAACGCTTCAATCGTCGCATCGCCGCGTAAGCTCCGCACGTTGGTCGTGCGCGGCGTCGAACCCAGCACGCGGTCAATGGCGTCGGCGGCTGGCTTGGGCCCGTCGCCCTCTGCGGCTGAAACTTCCGTACCATCCAACTGTTCGATCAATTCATCCAACGCTTCGACTGCACTCATAACCAAACCTCCCGAAGTACAAACCCACCAGTGGCACAGTCCTCACCGCGCACCGGCCTATCATTTTCAAATCAAACGGAAGACAAACAGAGTTGAATAACCGTTTACGATGCTGGTGTTGCGCTCGACGCCTGAGCGCTTTCAAGAAGTGAAAACAAGTAGCGGCGGGCGTCATCCTCGAATGACATGCTTTCGGTCGCCAAACGTCGCAAGCCCCTTGCAACCTCCCGCACCACGTCAACGTTATCCAGCGCCGCCCGATATCGATTCATCTCGACGGCGCGATCGTCGCGCACGCGCTTCATCGCCAACCGGAATTTCTCGCTGTGTGATTCTACGGCGACTTCGTCGGTTACATCGCGCCGGATGCGCCCTACGAATGCGTCTACGACCGCGACTTCCGCTGCGTCGTCTGCGCGATCAATCTCGGTGTGATACTCGTTGACCACGCCTTCCATTGAACCGGCCAACGTGTCCATCGCGCTGGCGGCGGCCAGATCCACCCGTGCATCCAGCGAACACCCAACCGCCATAATGCCACAAAGCAACAAAACGCCGCAAAGCAACCCGATCCCAGCGAACCCAATCCCTCGTCGTCCCATGATTCCCTCCGATACAAGACCACTTCCTTGCACATCGCTGCCTGCCGACAAACAGCGAAACCGCATACCAACAACGTGCACCCTGATTGGCGAAAACGCTGAATTCCACGATGAAATCATGGCACAGAATCGTGCATCTGAAGCCGCAAGCATCTAAAATGATTCCGACGGCATTCGACCACGATGGGGGTCTGTCAATCGTCGCCCGGGCACCGTAGGCAACGTGATTCGATGTTGTCTTTCAATTTCAATCGGAGCCATCGCTGTTTTGAAGCCCACCGGAATACCACTCCACGAAAGCGATTGTGATTCGACGCAGGCGATGATTGATCAAATCGTTGCCTTCGATCGCGAACTGCTGCGCTGTCCATCGTGCGACTACATGATTCACGAGGACGGCCACGACCGGTGCCCGGAGTGTGGCATCGACATCGATATGCGGGCTGTCTGCGAGGTTGCGATCGATGCCAACCGCAGTCAATTCAAGATCCTGTGGTACACGCACGTCGCAGAGCTTCCCCTCGACAAACTATGCTGCGTTAAGTGCGACTATCGGTTGGTCGGGTTGTCAACGAACCGGTGTCCCGAATGTGGAATCGATTTCGATTGGGATACCGTCTGCGATGCCGCGATCGCAAAAGCCGGTAACTTGTTCGAGTATCAATGGTTCGCGGATCCGTTGAAATCACTCGCCCGCACATTTTGGCTCGGTGCGACCAGTCCATTTCGACTTTGGAGCACATACTCCAAATCCGACACGCCCAGGGTTTTTCCGCTCGTTTTTTTGATTTTGATTCAGTGGCTGATATTCGCTCGCGGTTGGCATGCGGTGGCGTTGGCGATGGACCCGCTGATGAACAAAGTGATCGCGGTGCTGCCCGGGATCGAACTGAAGAACATGCGATTTACCTACGGCGCCCGCTATGAGAACGCGGACCTCGTCGATTACGCGATGTGGTTCATCGCGACGTTTCTAACCCTCACATTCTTTGTGCAATCGAACCGTGAACACAATGCGCATTGGCGGCAGGTGCTTCGTGTGTTTGCGCATTCAACGATTCTCGCAAGCTTTTGCACCGCACTTTGGTGCGTCCTTGAAGCCGTCCTCGATTCGTCGCTTTACTTTTGGCCTTGGCCCAAGAATGCTCGATCAGGTTTGCCGAGAATTGAGAGTCAATATTATTTCAACCTGGGATATGGTGTGATGGGGTTGGCGTTGGTCTCGGTGTGGGCGATGTTGTGGATCGGGTATAGGAAGTACCTGCGCATCCCGCACGGATGGGCGATTGCGGGCGTGGCCCTTTTCGTGGGGCACCTCGTCACGCGATGCGTACGCATTCTTCTTGCGTGGGAATAATCGGAACACGCTTCGATGGTTACCGCCCACCTTACGAAACGTCTCGTGCGATTCTGGATTCCCGCGTGCGCGGGAATGACGGTGAAGCGCGAACGCCACAAAATATTGTAATTGCTGTACTACACCTACAATGTACCGCGTTTGCGCTGTTCTTCTTCGATGGACACGAATAGTGCTTTGAAGTTACCGACGCCGAATCCGCGCGAACCCTTTCGCTGGATGATTTCGTAGAAAAGCGTCGGGCGATCTTCCACCGGCTTGGTGAAGATTTGCAGCAGGTAACCGTCTTCGTCGCGGTCGACCAAGATGCCCCACTTGCGCAATTCGTCGATGTCTTCCTTGATCTCGCCCACGCGTTCGATGAGGGTTTCGTAGTATGCGTCGGGCACATACAAGAACTCGATGCCCGCCCCTTGCAAGCGCTTCACCGTTTCAATGATATTGCCCGTGGCCATCGCAACGTGTTGAACACCGGGGCCATTGTAGAAGTCGAGGTACTCTTCGATCTGCGATTTCTTGCGACCGTCAGCCGGTTCGTTGATCGGGAATTTGATCAGACCGTTGTCGCTCTGCATCACTTTTGACATGAGCGCGGTGTACTCTGTGCTGATGTCATCGTCGCTGAAGTGGGCGAGCTGCGTAAAGCCAAGCACGCGGGCGTAGAAGTCAGCCCAATAGCGCATCGCTCCGAGCTCGACATTGCCCACCACATGATCGACCGCGAGCAGCCCCGCACTTTCCGTCTTGATTGATTCGATTGGCACATACTTGGGCGCGAAAATGCCTTTGTAATCAGATCGATCGATGAACGTATGGACCGTGTCGCCATAGGTGCGAATCTCGGCAAATCGCAGTTCACCGAAGCCGTCTTGCCAGGTGGTGAGTGGCTTGACCACGGTTGCGCCGTTGGCTTTGACCGCGTTAATCGTCGCTTCGACGTCGTCCACACGAAACGCGACCGAATGAACGCCGTCGCCATGCAGCGCACAGTGCCGGGCGACCGGGCAATCGGGTGAGAGCGCCGACGTTAGCAGGAATCGAATCTTTCCTTGCTCGACGAGGTAGCTCGACTGCCCGCGCCGGCCTGTGGTCAGACCGCTATGGGCAATGATGTTGAATCCAAACATCGTTCGATAAAAGTGGGCGGCTTGAAACGCATTGCCCACGAAGAATTCGATGTGATCAATCGCTTGCAACGGAACATGTTCAGTAGGCATGCAACCTTCTCCTCGACCTTCCAACATCTGGTTCATGTTTGCCGGGGTGACATCGATCGGAAAGCGGATGGGCCCCTCGACTCAAACCGGCGGAGTTTTCGAAACCACTTGTAGGTGCGGAGAGTCAATATACGCTTCCGGGCGAAAGCAAACAAGTCGCGCAGAAGGCGTTATCCGATTGAATTGTTAGAAGGTGAAAAAGCGCGACGCGAGGGCCCAAAAAGGCATGCGCGCGAATTACGTCCCCGCCGCATCGCTGCCACGATGTTTCAGCCACAGGTAGGTCATCAGGAGCGTTCCAAGAATCGCCCACGGAAGCATTGAAGCGAACCACACCGTGGGATTCATCGTCGGGGCATCCGCCGTTCCAAGCGCGTATCGATCAAGCAATTTTCCAAGGCCCAGTCCGGCAAGGCCTGCACCAAAATACTGGAAGGAGTCGATCACACCGGCCGCAAATCCAGCCATCTTCCTGCCGCCCAAGTCCATCGCAGCGGCAGTACCCAGAAGCGAGTGTGTCGCATTGCACCCTACATGGATACCGAGGAGAAGAATCGCCGAAAAATTGGCCGGCGATATTCTTGACGGGAACGGAATCGGAAGATGACCCATGGCCATCATGATTGCGAGTACGATGCAGACTACTTGGGCAAAATAAAGCAACGCAGCGACGGGCGCCCTTTTTCCACCGAACAATTTGTCGGACACGATGCCAGAAAACAACGAACCCGCGGACGCCAGCCAAGGAATCAAGAACGTTCCAAGGATGTAGTACAGCATGGTCGTCTTATCCATGTTGTAAACTTCATCGAAGAAAATCACCCACCAGGCAGCAATTGATGTTCGAACAAATCCGGTGCAGAAATATGCGCCGGCGACAATCCATACGATCCCGTTTGAAGTGATCTTCTTGAAGATCTCTCCCATCGAAAGTTGTTCGTGCGGGTCGTCATCGCTTTCTTCGTCGTCGTGAGAAATCCGATATCCCACTTCTTCGGGGTGATTCCTTACCAACGCATTCATGAAACAAATGATGATCAGCACAAAGACTGGCGGAATAAAGAAGATGTATCGCCAATCCATCGATGGGATTTTCAGCACTGTAAAAATAATCGGAATCGATGCGCCTGCCGTTAGCAAGCTGCCTAAATAGTAAGCACCCATCTGGCCCAGGTTGATCATGATTCCGAATATGCCCGCGAACGTGCCGCGTTCGCGACGGCGAAACCATGCCGTGTTGATCTTGACCATCCCCGGCGCACCGAACGCTTGAACATAACCGTCGAGCAGCCTGATAATCAAAAGGGTGATGAACATGATCGATAGATCGCTCCACGCGACCCATCCAAACGCAATGTTCAAAACGGCTGTACCAACAGCACCGATCGTCATCGCCCGTTTGCCGCCCAATCGGTCCGTGAACAATCCATTGATGAATTGCCCCACGGCATAGGCCCAATTTCGAGCGGCATCGATCGCGCCATACTGGAAATTGGAGAATCCCAAAGTCGCCTTTAATTCAGGCGCAACGATTCCGAGGTTGTAGCGACAGAGATAATACGAAGCGTACGTCAACCCGAGAAAGAACCAGTTGAGAACGCGCCGAGAGCGAAACCCGGGCGGGTGTTCGTAGATCAACGGTTCTTTGTCTTGGGATTGCACCATGGATCGTTGAAGTTTGACGGAGACTGCGGTGCCGGAATTGGCTCTTATCAAATCATGCTGCTGCGGATTCGGCGGGCTCGACCGATAACTGCCAGAATCCGTGCAACACGCTAAGTGGCAACACTTGCCCAACGGCCAGATAGTACTGTCTCTCGCCGGCGGGCAATCCAAGATTCTAATCAGCCGCACAGCCCATGTAAACCGCGCCGGAGGGGCTCGCAGCCTTCATGCTGCGAATTCAATTGATCACGCCCCAAATCCATCATGCCCCCCAAAACCACGCAGAATTATTGCGTTTTTGGCATTTAGCCCATTGCAACCATCACATCCTTTCGGTACAAACCCCGCGCCTGAATCGAAGACGGCGAATCAGCATTCACAAGCCCCATCGATTCCAATGAAACGCAGGCGCAATTGCGATATTCGAAATCCAAGTGCGCTTAGCAAACCAATTTTTCAGTGATCGAAAGTACGGAGGTGCCACGTGTCGAAGTTCGTAGACGCCTTTCGCCATTCTCCATTCCAACCCCTCAAAGAACAGTTGGATGCCGTCATGCGCTGCGTCGCGTTGGTTCGGCCACTCTTTGAAGCCGTTAGAGATGGGGCGTTCGATACACTCGATGGCATCACAAAAGATATCTTCAAGGCAGAACACGAAGCCGACATCATCAAAGACGAAATCCGGCAGACGATTCCCAAGACATTTTATCTGCCCGTCTTTCGCGGCGATTTGCTCGGTCACGTCAAACTGCAGGACGATATGGCCGACGCCACCGAGGATGTGGCGTTTCTGTTGACGGTCAAGAAACTCGAATTGCCGGCGGCGATCAGTGACATCACGATGGAATACATCGATTCGGTGCTTCGAGTTTGCACCCTTGCCCAAGGTCTTAATGACCCGCTTGAAGACGCCGTCCAACAGGGCTTCCCGCACGATAAGGTCGAAACCGTTCTCACGCTCGTTGCACAGGTTGAACGGGCTGAGTGGGAATCCGACCGAATGCAATACAAGCTGTCCAAGGCGCTCTTCGCGCTTGAAAACGAAATCTCTGATTTGGACATCATGCTCTGGTTTAAGGTATTCGGGGAACTTGGCCAACTCGCCAACTCGGCTGAAAGCCTTGCTGACCGTGTGCGAAGAATGCTGACGTCAAGGTAGCAACCGCTAAACCACCGACCGCATGATTTTCTGGTGCGGCAAAGATCGCGGAGTCGACGCCATCAACAACACGCCACCAACAGGATTCCTCTCTCGGGCTAGGGTTGTCGTGCCAAATTGGTGGTATGGCGCGGTCGCCTTCGCAATCCTGACTCTATTCCTCGGTCAAAAAGTTTACCTCGTCGGCATCCTGATTTTCTCGGTTTGCATGTTGATCTGGGACACCGTTGAGGTCGGTCGCAACGACGCCGCCAATCTCATCAATGCCGTCTATGGTGCCCGCCTGATGACCCGTAAGCGGGCTGTCATTCTTGCGGGAATCGCTGTTATTGTAGGGGCATCGTTGTCTGGCGGCGTCATCGAGACGGCTCGTAAAGGCATCTTCGATCCAACCATGATCTCGCTGGAACAAGCCGCAGCGATCTATATTTCCGTGTACCTCGTCGACACCGTTTTGCTTTATGGATATTCCGCGTTCGGCATGCCCGTTTCGACCACCGCCTGCCTTGTGTTTGAATTGATCGGGGCGGCGCTCGCGATGTCGTTTATCACCAGCACCGACAACCTCGTCAATTGGTCCAAAGCCGGTAGCGTTGTTTCAGCAATCGTCATCTCGATCTTCCTGTCCGGATTTGCGTCGTTCTTGGTGCAGCGGTTTGTGCGCGGTGTCATCGGACAAAAAACCGAAGACCTGCGCACCATGAAGCTTCACGGCGCATGGGTCGGCGGTGGTATCGCCTGCGGCATGGTGTTCTTCATGATCATCAAGGGGATGAAGAAAGTCCCTGGTGTTAAGACGGTGCACGATCTGATTGATCAAACCCCGTTTGGCGCAACGCTTTGGGTATTCGGTTTGTGGTTCCTGTTTGCCGGCATCATTTCGATTTTGCTCATGCGCTACGGGAAACGGGCGGCGAAGAACATCTTTCCGGTACTCGCGGTGTGCGGCATGCTTTCGATGGCGTTCGCGTTCGGTCAGAACGATCTCGCCAACTGCGCCTCTCCCGGGTTGGCTACGATCAGCATCATTGAGAACTGGGATGCCGGTATCAAAGTCGCAACCGACGCCAAAATCGATCGCTGGCAATTGTTCGTTTGTGGCATCCTGCTCTTTATGGGCATGCGCACCAAGAACGCCACCCGCGTGACCAAAGCGGCTGTCAACATGGGCAGCCATGCCGATCGCGTTCGACTTTATGCGCCCGGATGGTGCCTGAGTATCGGCGAATGGCTCGCCCGCCGAACCAGTCGAGAAGAATCACTGCTTGCCCCGCCGGCCCCGACCCGACGCGCGAGTCGTCAACACTATGACGCCCTCCGCGCCACTGTCATCATGGGCGTATCCGCCAGTGTGATCGCCATCGCGTCGAGCTTCAAGATGCCCGTCTCAACCACCTATGTCACATTTGCCGCGCTCGTTGGTACCGGCATGGGTGATCGCATCTTTCAAAAAGGTGATGCAGGTTTGAAACTTGCCCGCTCAATCTGGGTCGTCTTCAGTTGGTTCTTCGCCGCTCTCATCGCAGCCACCTTCACAGCCGTCGTCTGCGTTGCCGTTTACTACGTTGGAATCATGGGATTGGTAATCGTCCTCGGTATCAACCTCGCGCTCCGCAAGGAATTCAAACGCCGAGGCGACGAACAGTCCCGCCGCACCCGCGAAGAAATGATGGAACGCGCCTACCCAGAACGTTACGCCGAAGAAGATTACTAATCCGTATCTTGTACCCTGCTTCCGACGGCGCCACCGCCCGGATAGCCGTCATTCCCGTGCAAGCGGGAATCCAGGCGTATGCGTCACCCTACAAAAAAAGCGATACCAGCCGTATGCGACCCATCGCGACCACACTTGGTGCAGCGATCTGTGACGTTTTCGTGCAATTCTGGATTCCCGCGTGCGCGGGAATGACGGGATAGCGGGAAGTGAGTCATGGAGCCGCGCACCCAAACGAAAACTTGCAATTCCCAGCCACCACTATTCCAATGCGTTCCATGAACGCACCGGACCATAAAGAACGCGCGTGGGATTTTGACCGCGTATTTCGATTGCTGCTAACTGTCGCGACGCTTGTTGCGTTCTTCGGTCTTGTGCGATACCTGTCTGACGTTCTGATCCCGTTCGCCATCGCATTGCTGCTGGCCTATTTGCTCAACCCGATCGTCAACGCCCTTGAATCGCGCCTCAACCGACGTACGCCGGCTGTCTTTATCACTGTCATTGGCTGCGGTATTGTCACGTTCGCGCTAACGTCTGTGCTTGTTTACATTGGCGGGAAAGAAATCACGTCGATGCGAAACCTGTTGCAGGAATTCGTCCATGCACCCAGCATGCAAGACGTCGAGGGGGTGGGCCAAGCCTTCAACCAATTTGTTGAAGAGCAAGAAAACCCCGTGGTTAAGAGTCTCTTGCAGGAACTTCAAGCCAAGTTGGCCACCGAGGATGTGGAGGGCTTGGAGGTCACGTCGATCATCCAGAAGATTGTTCACTACGTCGCGCCGGGCTTGGTCAACGTCGTGACTGGCACGCTGAGTTTTCTGCTTGGATTGACGGGTGTGGTCGTCGTGTTGCTGTATCTGGTTTTCTTGCTCATCGATTACCGCATCATGGCCAACACATGGAAGTCGTTCTTACCGCCCAAGTACCGCGAGGACATTGTGGGCTTTGTGGATGAGTTTGGCTTGGCGATGAGCCGCTACTTTCGCGGCCAATTCATCATTGCGTTTACGGTGGGCATCATCTTCGCGATCGGATTTAAGATCATCGGGTTAAGGATGGCCATCCTGCTTGGGCTGGGTGTCGGCATGTTAAACATGGTGCCATACCTGCAAACCGTCGGCTTGATTCCGGCCATCCTGCTCGCACTCGTTCGCGATTTGGAAGCCGGCCGCCCCCTCTGGATTTCAACGGTTGCAGTCCTCGGCGTATTCACCGTCTGCCAACTGCTTCAAGACGCAGTGCTAACGCCGAAAATCATGGGCAAGTCGGTCGGCCTGCGCCCGGTCACACTGCTGCTCGGCATTTTCATATGGGGCAAACTGCTGGGGTTCCTGGGCCTCGTGCTGGCCATCCCCTTCACATGCTTAGGCGTCGCTTACTACAAGCGCTTCGTCCTAGGTGACAAAACCGCCCAAGCCATCCAGCCGGAATAGCGTTGCAAGAGATCGTACGATGAGGGTGCCCCATTCTTGAGCGAAGCGGAAGGGTGGGGGACTGACGCATGGAACTGAAGACGCCAACGGAAGAAGTTAGCCTAATTGTTTCATTCCACCCGACGATTCGCCTCCTCAAAGGGTGGCGACTTTATGCAATCATTATGGCGTGTGCTGCGGCCGGATCAATGTATTCCCAGTTGATTCTTCCAGGCCTGCTCACTTTGATATTTTTTTGGTATATCCGCAGCAAATTGCTGCGCCGTAAACAGATTACCGAGCGACCTGGAAAGGTCGACCCCTCTCGCCTGAGATGTTTTGGAAACCCCGACGAGCTCGAATTGCTGCGTGACTTGGCTCCTGATTTCTTTGATCCCTTTGTTGTGCAATCTTCATCATTTGTTCAGCCCGGTGGAGTGTTTGTAAATCCCGCCGCCAAGAGCATCCTGTTCATGATCGCCGTTATCGCGTTATTCATCGCGCTAAAGTCGCATCAATTTTCAGATTCATGGATTCTAGGCTTCTATTCCTTTGTGTTCTTAGCAATCCTGTTCATTTCGTATCATGGATTTCCGATCTACTACAGAATCACGCCTGGAAAACTCGAGATGCTCACCTCTGGTTTCGTTTCTAGAGATTTGCAGCTGCGGTGTAAACTGGACTTAACCAAAGCCAAGATAACTTGCAATTTTGGCAGCGCAGTGATGATCCACTCGCCAAACGACCAGGCCGTTAGGATTCTGTTGGAGCACTTTTCAAATGAAGAGGAGTATGAATTCATTCGCACGCTTTTCACGGCGGCGATTTCGCCATTTGAATCACCAGACCTGCCAACAAACGCTTTGACTGGTTGAATCTCAAGGCACTTCTGGTATCACCATCGTGTTGATCGCCCACACAGGTCAACCGGAGCGAAAGACTTGGTTTCAAACGACGAATACGAAAAGACCGCGAACGCTTGGTACGAACGAAAATCATCGATGATGGTTGCCACTCTTGGTGAGGAGCATGGCATTGTCATGCATGCGATGATTCCGTTTGAGATGGGTGGGGGGCTTGATCTTTACTTTTATCCGAACGATATCGAGGGCACCGGGTTTGTTACGAAAGAGCTTTCGGAGATTCCGACCGAAGGGGCGAGCAACGATGTCTTCGACCGCTATGAGCTGGTGATGTTCACTCGGCTGCCGCTTGAGTTGGAATTGTTCAGAGACGAATCGACAGCGTTCGGTCGAACTTATGAATCGTTCAATGCGGTTTTGAATGCCATCGCGCTCTTCAGCAAACAGGCGACCTTGAATCCCAGCGAGACTTGCGAGTTTCCAGAGGACATGGACATCGTTGGCGGCAAGTGCCTGATTTTTGATGGCTATGCCAGCCACGACGATCCGGAGGCTGGGACGTTTGGCCTGCTCGCAATCATCGAGGTTTTTCGGTCCGAGATGGATTACGCCATGGCCAACGGCGGTGGCAAACTCATCGAGCTGCTCAAGGCGTCTGGTCACTATCCGTACTCCGACATGGATCGAGACCCGGTCGTTTAGCCGACTTTCGACCAACCACCCCCTCTCTCTGCTGAGTATCTCAAGCACCTTTATCATGGCCCAAACGCCATTATTAAAGCCAAAACGGGCTACCATTGGATTGATTTCGCATTTCTTTTCAGACCTTCGAAGTGTCTCGCAATAACAGGTTGGTAGGGGACGCCCGGGCGTGGCGCGGGTTTCACACGCTCCGCTATTCCGAACATTCGGGCCGAGCCATCCCAGAATCGAATCAATCCGAGATTGGCTGCGATCATGGGTCGTGGGCCAACTGGTGTCTGCCTTAAGGAGTGGACTGATGCAAACGGCAAGCAACGTTGATGCGAGCACTATCGAACGTCATTCATACTTCACGATGGCCAGGGGTATTCGGCGGGCTTGTATCACCCTTGGCGCGCTGGCTGGGATTGCTGTTGCGCTGCCCGCATCGGCGCAGACCAGTTACACGTTCACATCCGGTCCGACCGGTGACGGATTCAATTGGCCCGCATCTCCGACCGGTTTGCTTGATGGTACTTCATTCGCAACGCCGGAAAATCTTCATTTCCACAACGATATCGGCAACAACCTGTTCTTCGACGATCAGTATCAAGTCGCGGGCAACGCGTCGGGCATATCCAGCGACGCGATGTGGGGCAATCCGACGTCGTCGGGATCCGGCGGTATCGACTTCGATTTCTTTTTCTCCGGTACGCAGGAGATCGCTTTTGACTTTGCATGGTCAGCCGGCGGCGGCCCGGGCAACACGCCGGATGAACTCTTCATATACGTTGAAGACATCGAAGGCCGGGCCATGGAAGTGTTCTGGTCACTTTCCGAATCATTTCCTGGGTTTGGCGGTTTTGATGGATTCGCTGATCGCATCACGCTTAACACCATCGATCTGTTCGACGATTATTTCAACGTTGATGGCGGCCCGTTTATCGACATCGTGTATGTGTCCATCTACGTCGGTGACATCGACCTCGGCGGACCGTCCAGTGAATTCGCGATCGACAATCTCGACCTCGACGGTGGGAATGGCGGTGGGGGCGAAGTCTTCCCTTCGATTAACGGTGGAACGATCGATGCGACCGGGGTAACGCTCAGCAGCACTTCCCTACGAGGCGTTGGTACCACCACCCGAGGCATCGAGGTAACGAACTCGTCGACCAGCAACACAACGTACTCGACGCAGTTGCTACCCGGTGGCGGACTTTCCGACGGTGGCCAAGTTAACAATGCGCCAATCCTGGCCGGGCAAACCCTCTTCGCTCCGAACATCGTTACGCTCGATCGGTCCCTCCCGTCAGCGACTTACGAAAGCGACATCAGGGTGATCAACAATGGAAATGCATCCGACCCGGACAACGACACCACCATTCGCATACGCTTGGCAGAAGCGCCGCTGCTTTCCGCGCCGAGCCCAGTGGATGTTTCGCTCGGAGAGAAAGTCCGCCTCATCAACGCAGCCGCACCAGCCAATGGTCATCGCGCCAGTGTCGAAGTGACCGGATTCGCCATCGCCAGCCCCTTTAGCGTGTCGGGATATGACATTGAAACGCCATGCAAGCCCGGCGAATTCATTGAAGGCGACGCAGCGTTCGATCGATTTGGCCAACTGTCAGGAAACCACAACGGAATATTCACCGTCGCATTGCAGATGACGTTTTTCGTCGGGATAAACAACGACATCGAGACATTCCTCAGCGATGCCGAACCGGTTCCGGACGAGCAGTGGACGCTTAGCGCAGACTTGGCGGACATGTCAGCCGACAGCGCGCCCTACGATTCGGTCACACCGTTGGGCCCGGGCTTGGTTGGCGTGAACAGTCAAACGACCGCAGCTACGATCGTCGGAGGCGGTAGCGCGTCAAGCGGCAACGTATCCATGACCCAGGGGCAAGCAGCCAACGGATCGACGACCGATGTCATCCGCGACAGCGCGGGCGTCAGCTTCACAACTGCAACGCCAGTTTACGCCATTCAAATGACCTATCGCGATGAAGATCTTTGCCCAGCGATCACTGAGAGCAATCTTCGCGTCTTGTACTTCAACGGCGGCGCATCCGATTGGCAGTTGGCAGTCAACGGCAATAGCGACGGTGGTTCTGGGGCGACGTTCTTTTCTGGTTCGTTTGATGCCTTCGTTGCGACGCTTGGCGGGTCTCCGTTGTCATCGGCGCTTGGCACCCATGGCGTCGATACCGTCAACAACCATGTCTGGGCGATCGTCGATCATGAAGCGACGTTTGGAACTGGAGAAGTTGGCCAATCCTGCGGCATCAAAGGCGACCTCGACGACGACGGCGATGTGGATCTCGACGACTACGCCATCTGGGAAAATTGCGCTGGCGGTCCCGGTGCGGCGGCAATGCCAGGGTGCGCTGATGCCGATTGCGATGGCGACACGGACGTGGACTTAGCCGACTTCGCTTCGTTCATGCTGGGATTTGGTGTGTAGGCGTGGGCCTAGCAGGCCCGTGTTGCTGTTGTGCAGGGGGCGCCGTGGCATTTTGCCGAATGGCAGGCTTTGGTGCAGCGGCGAGCGGCTTTGTGCATGGGGCCGGGACGCTGCTGCCGATCGTCGGAGGCTGCGTGCCCTTGCTCGTACATGAACGATGGCGACTTAATGAATTGAGTGTTTTTTTCTTTGACCATTCAATCTCTCGCTTGAAGGCAGGGAATAATCCGAACGTCCTGACTATGTACGATACGTTCTGCCGCCAATGCAATTGCGATGACCAAATGGGCTCGCCCTCGGGGCACCATCCGATAACAGTTGCCTAGATGCCCTCCAATTGATGCGCGCAAAAAAACTGCCGGACCCACAAAGAGTCCGACAGTTTCACTTGATCTGCAACTCGGAATGCAACTTCGCTATGCAAACACGAAGTCGTGTCCGATTCGCTCTTCAATCAGGTCCAGTTCAAGAGTCTATTGGCTCAAGAGTCTGGCAGCCGGGCTTAGCTTGCTGAGTAGCGGCTACCACGCTGGCCTTTGATGTTCTTCTTGACGATCTTCTTGGTACGGACGAGTTCGCCAAGGGTGTTGTAGGGCTCACCCGGACGACCGGCTGCTGCCCAGCGCTTCTTGATGTCGCCGGAGCTGATTCCCTTTGCTCCGGACTTTTTGACAAGCTCAACGATCAATTCGTTGGCCGTCGTTCTGAACTTGCGCTTCTTTCCACGTTTAGCTGGACGACCCGCTGCCGACTTGGCTTTGACGCCTGCGCGCTTTGCACCACCGCGCGGACGTCCTGGGCCCCGGCGGGTTGTTCCCGCTGAGTCCAATCCCAATTGCGAGAATGCTTCGTCGATCCGAGCAATCTCTTCGACATGACCATTTCGTTCCGTTTGCAGTCGCCCGACCAAGGACACCAGCTCATTAATTGTAGACTTCCCCATCGCACACAACTCCTTTACTACTTGATTAAGACAGAATACACCTTACCACACTATTCCTTTATGTTTGCTTCCAAGCCAGATGGCTTGGATGTAGAGAAACGAATTAATTTACTTGATGGATCAAACAAAGTCACGTGCTGCAACCGAAAATTCTGCACCACGAATACCTCGAGCGTGCTGTCTTTATCCAGTCAATTTGGCCCCCCACCAAATCAAGTGACATCGCGTGTCGCGGCTATCGTACGCAGGCCCTGGCGAGCCGAGTAATGGGTATCGTATGTTCAACCATTTACTTTCGTCAATGGATTATCTACAAGATGAAGTATGAACCCCATGACGCCGTCTTAAATTCACAGGAGCACAGGACCAATGCCTCCCATTCATGAGCAAATAGAGCTACTGAAGGCCCTCATCGCGCTTTCAGCCGCTGACGGAAAGATTTCAGCGAGTGAACGCGGACTACTATGCAGCTTTGCGGGGCGCATCGGTATAGGTAGTGCGTCGCTGGAAGCGATGATTGAAAGGGCTATGTCTGATCCCTCCGCACGTGATGACCTGTTTCACCGGACCATGTCAAACCCGCAGCTAGCATTAGAAATGCTGGTCGCAACAGCCCGCCTGGACGGAAATATCACAACCAGCGAGCGGGATGTACTAATACACGTTCGAGGACTACTGGAAATATCGATGGATGATTTTGCCGAAGTCTATGAACGCGGTATTCAGCGGGCAGACACCCTAAGAAAAGCCCGGTACTCCAGTGATTCATAGGCTGAAAATCAATTAGATCTGACAATGAAGGCTGAAGATGCCGTCGGATTGAAGTATTCTGGGCGATTGAGTGTGATCAATCCCCTAAGTGTTTCAATCACCAAAGAGTGATTGTTGATCGGGTGATGCCGTCGCCGCATGATCCTCAACACGTTGGATTTCTTCCGCGAACTCGGACACGTGGTTGAATTCGCGAAAAACGCTCATGAATCGCACATAGGCGACGTGATTGACATCGCGGAGCTTTCGGGCGACGCACTCACCGACCTCCCGGCTGGTGACTTCCCGATCGTGGTCTTTGAACAGTTCCCCTTCAATATCATCCGTCATCGCGTCAATTTCCGCATCGAGGATGGGTAGTTTGTAGCAAGCGTGCTGGATGCCAGCGACAATCTTGTCGCGGCGGAATCGTACCCGCGAACCATCCTTCTTGATCACCGCGATGCGCAGCTCTTCCTCTGCTCGCTCTTTGGTGGTGAATCGGCGGTTGCACGCCTGACAGACCCTTCGCCGGCGAATCGCGCCACCGGATTCGGTGAGCCTGGAATCGATAACTTTGTCTTTTCCAATTTCGTTGCAGGCGGGGCAGCGCATCGCTTCAGCAGTCCTCGGAAAAACGATTCTCTGGAGCAACACGTTCGACCAGCATCGACCGCCCACCAGTTGGCCCCGAAGGGTTTGGCGGGGGTGATGAATATGCAATCGGGCGAGTGTGACTTTTCAACTTTGCCTGGCCCCGATATGGTGGACAATTCGTACAGGTTTGGCGATTCTGTCGCCGTTTTCAGCCTAGTCTTGGACACACGCGCGGTCAAGCGATAAACGAGCTCCAGCAGCCATAGATCACTTTTTTTAAGAAGCCCCCAATGCCCACACGTGTTGTCGAAAAAACGGTCGGAGACTATCGAGTCGTTGGATATTCGCTCGCTGGCGAGGAAACCACCATCGCCCTCCCGGAACTCAATATCTGTTTTGACGCGGGGCGGGCCCCCCGCGAGATCATCGCGATTGACACGCTTTGCCTGTCTCACGGCCACATGGACCATGCGGCTGGCGTACCTTACTACCTCTCACAGAGAGCTTTCGTTGGCACATCTCCGGGCAAAGTTGTCATGCACCGTGGGTTGATCGGTTCGTTTGAGAGGCTCATGGAGTGTTGGGCAGAGATCGAGCGGCACCCCTCGCCCGTGGAGTTTTTCGGTCTCACCGATGGCGAGCAAATGCCACTGCGTCGCAACCTCGCCCTCAAAGCCTTCGACGTGAACCATGCTGCCCATGCCTTGGGCTTTTCGATGATCGAGACGCGCCACAAGTTAAAATCCGAGTACAGCGACCGTACGGGTCCGCAACTCGTCGAACTCAAGAAGCAGGGCATCAGCATTCAGGACAGCGTCGAAGTGCCGCTCGTTGCGTACTGCGGCGACAGTGCAGACGGCAGTTACTTCGACCTCGACCACGTTCGCAATGCGCAACTGCTCATTATGGAATGCACGTTTTTTGATAGCGACCACCTCGTCCGCGCCAAAGCCGGTAGGCACCTGCACGTCCGCGAACTGCCCGACATCTTGAGTCGCATCCACTCGCCCAACATTCTCCTCACCCACGTCACCCGGCGCACGGCATTGGGTGCAGCCAAACGCATCCTTCAAAAGATCATCTCCGAAAGCGACTTCGACCGCGTCACGATGCTCATGGATCGCCCGCCGCGAACGCCGCGCCGCCCGGGGTAAGATTTATTTCAACTTTCCCCGCAACACGCCCAAACCCCTTTGCCAGCCCTGAAATGCCGACAATTCTTGTGGGGAAAAACAGGTCCGAATAATCGATCAAGTCAAAAATCCGAGCGACCGATAACACGTGTGCAACAGAAACTTTCACTCTTCCAATGGAGAAACACGATGGATCTTTCACTGCTTTTTACCGACCTGTTCGGCGGCGTGCTTGGCTTGGTTCGCTCGTTGTTTGAGCTTTTCTTGGGCACCAGCCTCATCTAAGACGCTTTGCAATAAAAGAATCAAAATGGCGGTGCGGCGTTTGACGTCTGCGCCGCTTTTTTATGCGCGCAACGGTAGTGCATCGCGATGACCCAATGCCGTCATTCCCGCGCACGCGGGGATCCAGGAGAATGCGAAGTTGGCCAAGGTGACTTTGGGATCCCAGTTCTGCACAGGGATGACAAGAAAAACGCTGCGGTTGAATGCGGATTGCTCTAATCGTTCGATTCGGGCTTTTCGATTTGGTATTTCTTGACGCGATAGCGCAAGTTGTCGCGGCTGATGTTGAGCGACTGGGCTGCTTTGGTTTGATTCCAGCCGTTCTCCGACAGAGCTTGCACAATCATCGCCCGCTCGTACCCGCGCAGTCCCGTTTCCATTGACGAGCTAATCAACTCACTCGTCTCGCCCACGATTTCGCGAGGGACGTGCATCGGCAAAATCTCCCCACCGTCACACATCAGGACCATTCGTTCAACGACGTTTTGCAATTCGCGAATGTTGCCTGGCCAACTGTGCGACGTCAGCAGTGCAGCTACTTCCGTTGAAACCGTCGGCACGCCGACCCCCAAATCTTTCGCCGAGACATCCACGAAATTTTGCACCAGCATCGCGATGTCTTCGCGTCGTTGGCGGAGTGGCGGCAGATGAATCGGGAATACATTCAAGCGGTAATACAAGTCTTCGCGAAACTCACCGTCGGCGATTGCAGCTTTCAAATCGCGATTGGTCGCAGCGATCACGCGCACATCGCACGCCACGGTCGCCGTCCCACCCACGCGAACGAATTCTTTTTCCTGCAACACGCGCAGCAGCTTCACCTGGGTGGCCGCGGATATGTCGCCAATCTCATCGAGGAAAAGCGTGCCACCACTGGCCAACTCAAAGCGCCCTAGCTTCTTTGCAATCGCCCCAGTGAATGCACCCTTCTCGTGCCCGAACAGTTCACTCTCCAGAAGTGTTTCGCTAAGCGCTGCGCAGTTGATTCCAATGAACGGTTTGTCGGATCGCGGTGAGACGTCGTGAATGTGGCGGGCGGTTAGTTCCTTGCCCGTGCCCGTTTCACCCAAGAGCAGCACGGTGGCAGTACTTTTTGCTACCCGTTCACAGAGCAGCAACACTTCGTGCAGCGCCTCGCTTTGGCCAATGATCCCCGCCGGTGTCATTGATGACGACGTGCGCAGGCCTTCATTTTCAAGCATCAACCGTTGGTGTACGCAAGCATTGTCCAGCGCCGAAGCAGCCAGCGCCGCAAACAGGCTCAAGGTTTCGAGATCAGAGTCAGCAAAATCGCCACCGGCTCGATTGATGACCTCAACCACGCCGATGACTTCACCGCGAAAAATCATCGGTGCTGCGATCATCTCCCGCGTGACGAAGGCGCTCTTCTGATCGATCCCTTTGAAAAACTTCGGATCGGTGGCGACATCGCGAACGATCTCAGCCAGCCCCCGATCGATCACCCGACCGGCGATGCCAAGCTTGGCGTCGAACTCTTGCCCAATCAGTTCGGCGCCAACCGGGCCCGCCGCGGCTGAGAACACCAGCTTTTCGCGCCGTTTGTCGAGGGCCAAAACACTACTCGCCTCAGCCTGCATGATCTTCGTCGCAGCCTGTGCAATCCCATTGAGAACGCTATTGGGGTCGAGGGAGGCCATGATCATCGAAAGCACATCGACGATTTCATTCCAGGAATCGCCGGTGATACTCCGAGAGCCATGCTTCATCGCGTCGGAAAGAGATGGATCGGGCGTGGACATGCGAAACACTATACCGGATTCAAGCCGAATCGTGCATTTTCAATCAAAATGGGGGCAGATTGCGAGTCTATACCACCCTTCCCCAAACTCAGTCTGATGGACGCCCAATTAGGCAAGTATCGCTGAATAGCTTGTTTAATTCCGCAACGAATAATACAAGAATTCAATTGTTGTCCGGAGCACTTCAGCGAATCAGGAATTCAACCGTGATTATCAGGCTCGCCAGAGAATCAGACGCGGCTGCGTGCTTGCAGATTTACGAATCCATCGTGCGGGAAACGGCGATCTCATTCGAGGAGATTGCGCCGACGGTTGATGAGATGTCCGAACGGATTCGCACGACGATCAAGAACCATCCATGGTTAGTCTGCTGCGAGCCTGACGCCAAACCAGGTCGACCAGTAGCAGGGTATGCGTACGCAGGAGCACATCGGGCGAGGGCGGCGTATCGTTGGACGGTTGAATCGGCGATTTATGTTGATCATGGATGTCGCGGACGGGGCGCTGGGCGGCAGCTATATACAGCCCTATTCAACATTCTCCGCTTGCAAGGTTACCGCACAGTCGTCGCGGGCGCAACGCTACCAAACGATTCCAGCATTGCATTTCATGGTCAACTCGGTTTTGAGACAATCGGCGTGTTTCACAATGTCGGTTTCAAATTTGGTCGATGGCACAATACGCAATGGTTCGAGCTGGATTTGAAAACAAATCATGCCCCAAGCGAACCGATACCGTTGTCAATGCTCGACGAGAATGGCGAGATCGCGAGGGTCATTGGCGATTCACTCCCACCAATGGAATAGTGTGTCGCGCGACTCGATTCTCATTGTCTTTGTGCGCTACGGGAGAATCTCGACAGAGTCGCCGAGTCGCAGGACGTTGAACAACTCTTCCACATCACGATCGTCGAGCGCGATGCAGCCAGCCGTCCAATCAGAGCGGTTGCCATTTCCGTGGATACCAATTCCGCCACCAAGTGACGTCGTCCAAATCGGACATCGTTGATCTTGATGGGCGGCCATGATTCCGGAGTATTCGCCGACACTGATCAGTCCGGAACGTCGCGCGCGCGTTGCGGCTGGCGGGTCCGGATAATTGATGCCCATGAAACGCGAGTACGCGCTGTCGGGGTTCTTGGTGCAGATGCGAAAGCGCCCGAGCGGTGTGCGTCCGTCGCCTTCGACCATTTTCTGCCCGACGGGATTGAACCCCAGGGCGATGTCATACGTTCTTACCAGATCGTCACCATCGAACAAATGCAGCTTTCGTGCTGACTTGAGGACCACCACTCGAGGCTTGTCGAGTTCGAGGCGGCTGGGCATTTCGACTTGAACGCTGGCCGCGTTGCCAACGACAACCACGGCCGCACTGAATATCCCCAGTATCGCTGCGAACAGGTAATAGTGAACTGGTTTGAGGATACGTTTGAAGTTCATGGGTAAATAGGCGGCCAGGCCAACGCCTGATAGGCCGAATGGTTTATGGTTTAATATTTGAAACGACGGCCGGATTTGAAACAAAACAGGACTTCAACGCGTGCAATCCTTTGCTCTGGGCTCTTGAACGGCGTAGCATGTTTCGCGTCCCCAATGGATGAACTGCTGGCGTTCGTGAGTCGATTAAGTATTCAATTGATATCAAGAGGATAACTCGCAAGGGTGAACGCGCCAACCGATGAACAACTTCTCGCGTCACACTTGTCGGGCGACGAGGGCGCTTTCCGCACACTAGTCGAGCGCCACTCGACCGAACTCTTTCAATTTGTCTATCGCTTCACCAACCGCAAGTCGGCGGCTGAAGATGTTGTGCAGGATACCTTCATTCAGGTTCACTTAGCCGGTCAGAGTTTTGATACCAATCGGCGTTTCAAGCCCTGGCTCTTCACCATCGCCGCCAACAAAGCCCGCGACCACCTGCGAAGTCGGACGCGCAAGCGCGAAGTTCCCCTCGATGCCCAGGTTGGCGGTGACGATGACGACGGACAGCGCTTCCTCGACCTGCTCGCCGATGAAATCACATCGCCCACCGCCCAGCTTGAAGATGCCGAACAGTCGAAATTTGTGCAGGGGGTGGTCGAAGAGATGCCGGCCCATCTGAGCGAGATTTTGATCCTGGCGTACTTTCATCGCTTCCCGTATCGCGATATCGCCGAGATGCTCGACATCCCGCTGGGCACGGTCAAGAGCCGCCTCCACGCGGCTGTCGCCCAATTCGGGACGCTCTATCGCCAACGGGCTGGCCCATCACAAGACGACCCCGGTTAGTCAAGAGCTCCGATAATGCGGGTGCCCCGTCCTTTCAGGGTGGGGGACTGATCGATCATTGAAGGCACCCAACTAAAGCCAAAATGAAACCCAAAAAGAAAAACCACCAGACCCGAACCACCGCCCAGCCATGCCCGTATGTACAACGTGTGTCGGGTTCCGATCGTGAATCTGGGTCCGTTCGATGAGAATCTAAGAAATGCCGCAGATAAACGAAGACAGCATAATTCCATACATCCTGGGGACGCTCTCTGAAGTTGAGATGGCGTCCTTTGAGTCGACGTTGGCGACCGACGCGGTGTTGGCCCAAAAAGTTGATGCTGCTCGGCGCACCCTGGCGCCCCTCGATGCTTGGAAAGCGCCGCTGCCTCCGACCACATTGGTCGACAACATCCTCATCCAAGCCACCATGACGACTCCGCTGGAGTATGTCGCGTCGTCGTCGGCAATGAGCCCGACAGACTCACAGCCAACCGGCGGGCGAAATCGATTCCGTCTTCGTGAACTTATCGCCATCGCCGCGTGTATCGCGTTAATGGTCAGCCTATACATTCCCAGCATGAGTTCGATGCGTCAGAAGCAATTGCGGAACGCCTGCCAGGTGAACATGGCTGGGTTCGGGCAAGGCTTGATGACTTACGCAAATGAGAACAACGGGAACATGCCAAGTGTTGGTATGTCGCCCAACAGCAATTGGCTAAACGATCCGAATCGTCGCCACCTCCTTCCGGCGGTTCGGCATCGTTTTGTCCTTCCCAAACATTTGATTTGCCCCGCGGCTGACGGCACGATCGACGAAGCGGCTACGATGAAGAACATCGAAGGCTTCCTCCGCCGTACCGATCTGCCGTTCTGGGCTGTCCCCAATGCCAACGGGCCGGTGCCTAGAATCAACATTCGCATCAACGTGCCACTCGCTGCCGACGCCAATCCGCTTTTTCAAGATGGAAAATTCAACCGGGGTGTCGACGGCACGCTAACGCCCAACTCGCGCACTCATGGCGGTAAAGGTCAGAACGTCCTCTTCAACGACGGTTCAACCCGATTTATCAAGACGCCGATCCTCGACCAGAATGACGACAATATCTGGACTGCCAACGACATCGAGGAATACCAAGGCACCGAAGCGCAACAGAGCGCCACCGACGCATTCCTGACGCCATAATTCAGAATTGAAAATCAAAGTGCTTAAGTGAATTGGGTGCCCCGCCCTTCAGGGTAGGGAACTGACAGAAAACGCGCAACCGGAATCCAAATCAACCGCGCCAGTTAGGATTCCGCTTCTCCAAGAAGGCCTTCAATCCCTCCTGACCTTCATCTGACGCCCGCAGTTTGGCGATTTGCTTTGTCATACTCGCAAGCGCCTCATCGAAATCACCGCCGCGCGACCCGCGAATAATTGCCTTACATGCGGCGACCGCGCATGGGCCAGTCTCTTTGATCGCTTCTACTATCCGGCCAATCTCCTCATCCAACCCGTCAGCCGATTCGACCGTTTCTGCGACCAGCCCTACGCGCTTCGCCTCATCGCCACCAAATCGCTCGGCCGTCAGTGCGTATCGCTGCACAGCAGACGGTTGCATCTTCTCCGTCAAGAAAGGCATGATGATCGCCGGCGCAATCCCCAGCTTCACTTCGCTCAGGCAGAACACAGCGCGTTCCAACGCAACGGCCACATCGCACGCCGCCACCAAGCCGATCCCGCCGCCAAAGACGGCGCCATGCACGCGGGCGATTGTTGGCTTGGGGCAGCATCGAATCGTGTTGAGCATCGAAGCCAGTTGTCCGGCGTCGGCTACGTTTTCGTCAAAGGTGTAGTCCACCATCTTCTGCATCCAGTTCAAATCGGCACCGGCGCAGAATGATTTACCTTCGCCCGAAAGTACGATCGCCCTCACATCGTCGCGATTGCCCAATTCGTGAAACGCATCCGCCAACTGCTCGATGACGTTTTCGTTAAACGCGTTGTGCAAATCAGGGCGGCGCATTTGCACATACCCGACGTGATCTGAAATTAATTGTTCTACGAATACTTTCATGCCATTGTCTTTGGTTGAAGCGTTACAGTCAGATGCCGTTGACAACTTCCGTGTTGGGCCTTGGGAATTGCATGTGCACAACATCACCAGGGCGATCGACATTAATTTGGCCGAATTTTCCTGTGCGTCGCAGGTCGATCCAGCGATGCCCTTCGCCAAAGAGTGAGTACCTTCGTTGTTTAATGACCTCGTTGAGCATAGAAGCGTCATCCGTTGCGCCAAGGTAGTTGCCTAGCCCTCTAGCGTTACGTACTCGGTTGATCGCCGCCAATGACTCATTCACGTCCGAACCGATCTGAGCTTCCGCATAGATCAGAATCAATTCTTCGTTGCGGATGATCGGGAACGGATCGGTCTCAGAAGCGATGGTCTCTACTTGTGTTGTACCGGACAATCCATCATGGACGACGGGAACCGTAAGATCAGCGGATGCAATATACGGACGCGTTTTCACGGGAATCCGAAGGTCACCCGCATCCGAATCGCTGAGGAAATCCGGGTGGACCGTATACAGATTCGTGTCGGGCTCGTAATACATCGGGTTGGAACTGAAGCCAAACGCCGGCCCCGTCGCCATCGAACCGTTGATGTTGAAGAACGAACCCGCGATGCCCGAGATCGAGCCGGATTTATCGCCTTGGTAGATCCTTACACGAGCGGAAAGGGCTCGATTGAACTGACGGAACGTTGCCGGTGTCGAGAAACCCGTGAACCCGCTGTCCAGATTGAATACGAAACTTGCTCCGCCGTTGGTCAGGTTCGTGGCTGCTTCGTCGAGCAAGTCGGCGATGAGTTGCAAGCTGTCGGCGTAGCTCAAGAAGGCTGCCGATTTGTTTTGGGCGTCCAGCTCAGACGGCGGAAGGATGCCCGTTGCGAACTGGTGGTTTAGCGCGAGCAGCAAGGAATAGGCCTGCCATGTCTTCGCATAACCGTACAGCCCATTAACTTGCTCGCTGGTCAATCCTGCGTCTGAATTCGTCGCAGCCGTGATCAGCGTTTGACTGTGTCGCACGGCTCTGTAGCGGGCGATGAAACTTCGCGTCACGAGGTCGCCATCCTCATCCAACGATTGCCCCTCTTTGCCCATCAACTCTCCGGTGTACTCCGAATCATCTCCGTTCAGATTCCAGTATTCGCGTCCGACGATGCTTACCGTTTGGATGTAATACTCCAAGTCGTCGCGAACCATCGATTCCATGTCCTCAGCCAAGTCTTGAACTTCTGCGAGACTGGGGCCATCGCATTGAACATTGGCGCAGGTTTCTCCCTGGTTGAACTCCCCATCGATCGCGAGGCAGTCTGCCGCCTCAATCACGATGCAGGATCCATCGATTCGACAGCATGCGCCGATCGGCTGTTCGCACGCGACCTCGAGGCAGAGCATGCCTTCGTTGAGGGTTCCACCGACAGAATTGCAAACGTCTGCCGTTGAATCATCCACACACAAACCACTCGTCAGGCAGCACGAACCGCTGGCGGGGTCCGGTTCCGGACAATCGAATTCTTCGCACGTTGAAGAGCCTTCAAACGTTCCGTTGACCGTCGCGCAACCGTTGCTGTCAGCGTTCAAGCACGAGCCGTCCTCCAGGCAGCACGCCCCGAGATCCGGGCCGGGCTGTGGGCAATTGACGTCCTCGCAAAGCTGCCCTTCTTCAAACGTTCCGCCCTGCGCTTCGCACTCATCGGAGTTTGAGTCCAAGCACGTTCCATCGACGATGCAGCAAGCGCCAGCCACCGGGCATTGAACCTCGTCGCAGGTAGACGATTCGTTGAACGCGCCGCCGAGGGTGTCGCATGCGTCTGATTTTACGTCAACACAGGAGCCATCCTCCAAGCAGCATGCCTGATCGGTTGATGTCTCCGGGCATTGAAAATCGCTGCAGCTTTCGCCGTCGGTAAACAAGCCGTTTGACCCGCAGTCGGCTTCGGTTGTGTCCAGGCACGTGCCGTCGTCTTGGCAGCATGCGCCTGTTGACTCTACCACTGGCGTCGTGCAATTCAGATTCATACTGACCGATGCGAGTATCAAGACAATCGCTGCAACAACTCGGTACATGTTCGACTCCCATTTGAATAGCAGATATTGCACAGACCGCTCCAAGAGCGCCCCCACTGTGCGATGGCCCGTAATTGTACGTCTCCCGAATGGGATTACAAAAATGATCGGGTAAAACCGTCTACGGCGACGATTGGAATCGAGCGCCGGGCTGAATTCACAAATTGGATATCTCGAAACGTGCTCACTTGCGTCGAAGCGATTACATCCGATACACGCTCTGCTTCGGTTCGGGCCAAGGTCCGTTTAGGCTGGCCGCGATTCCCAGCGCCAAGACCATGCGCGTATCGACTGGATCAATAATCCCGTCATCCCAAAGCCGCGCCGAACTGTAGTAGGCGCTGCCCTCGGTTTCGTACTTGTCGAGAATTGGCTTTGTGAATGCTTCTTGTTGTTTTGCGTCCATCACGGGTTCGCCGCGGGCTTCGAGTTGATCTTGCTTGACGGTCAGCAGAACGCCGGCAGCCTGTTCGCCGCCCATGACGCTGATTCGTGCGTTGGGCCACATCCACAATTGCCTTGGACCATAGGCCCGTCCGCACATGCCGTAGTTGCCCGCGCCATATGAACCGCCGATGACCACGGTGAACTTCGGAACGCTCGCGTTGGAGACTGCCGCTACCATCTTCGCGCCGTCCTTCGCGATGCCTCCGGATTCAAATTGTTTGCCGACCATAAAGCCCGTGATGTTTTGCAGGAATACGATTGGCCTACGTCGTTGGTTGCATAGTTCGATGAAGTGTGCGGCTTTCTGTGCGCTTTCGGAAAACAGCACCCCATTGTTCGCCAGGATGCCGACCGGGTAGCCCCAGATGTGCGCGAAACCGGTGACGAGCGTTGAGCCGTACAGCGCCTTGAATTCCTGGAAACGACTGCCGTCGACGATTCGGGCGATGATCTCGCGGACGTCGTATGGTTTGCGAATGTTCTTCTGGATGATGCCGTAGATTTCGCTCGGATCGTAGCGCGGTTCTTCCACGGCTACAGTTGGCACATCCGTTTTCTTGCGCCGACCCAAGTGGCTGACGATGCGGCGGGTGATCGCCAGAGCATCTTCGTCGTTGACGGCCAAGTGGTCGGCCACGCCTGACGTTCGGCAATGTACGTCTGCGCCGCCCAACTCTTCTGCTGAAACGACTTCGCCCGTCGCGGCTTTAACGAGCGGTGGACCGCCCAGGAAAATTGTCCCTTGTCCTTTGACGATGACGGCTTCGTCGCTCATCGCGGGCACGTATGCGCCGCCGGCAGTACACGAACCCATTACCACAGCCACCTGCGGTATGCCGTTCGCCGACATTTGCGCTTGATTGAAAAAGATGCGCCCGAAATGTTCTTTGTCGGGGAACACTTCGGCTTGCAATGGCAGGAATGCGCCGCCGGAATCGACGAGATATACACATGGCAAATGGTTTTCTCGGGCGATCTCCTGCGCTCGCAGGTGCTTCTTGACGGTGATCGGAAAATACGTTCCGCCCTTGACGGTTGCATCGTTCGCGACGATCACGCACTCGCGTCCTTCGATGCACCCGATGCCCGTCACGATGCCAGCGGCTGGAGCGCCGTCGTCGTAAAGACCGTTTGCCGCGAGCGAACTGAATTCCAAGAATGGCGTATCCGTGTCCGTCAGCAAATCGATGCGGTCGCGCACAAACAACTTTCCGCGACTGCGATGTCGCGCGACCAGCTTCTCACCGCCGCCCTGTTTGACCGTATTCAGACGCGCTTTCAAGTCCGCGACTTTGGTTTCAAGGTCGGATTTGTTTTCGGCGAACTCTGGGGTCGATGGGTCAATTGAAGTTGGGAGTATTTCCATTCGGGGCACTTTCCGTCCGAGGGGCGCATTCCACCCTGTTGCCAACGTCTGCGAGCGTCCTGCCCGCCTGCCAAAAACCTAATCGCTTTTTGCCATTCGCGACAGTCTGGCGCCTTCCAACCGTGCCAATCCCAGCCGATTCAGTCGCTTCCTATGGCACTCTGTCGGGCAACCCTGCTATGATTGGTTGATGGATGAGGCCCTTCCAAGCCGCTGGATCGAACTTCGTGAACTTCCGGGACACCCCGAAATGTCGGTGTTCCCCGATCGCGAGCCCAAGATTCAAAACCGCTACGCGCCCGAAACCCGGGAAACTTTGAATTGCCCGAAGTGTCACTATCTCCTGACTGGCATCGGCGCGGCGTACTGCCCTGAATGTGGTATCCAGTTGTCCTACGAACCCATCACCGTCTTCGCTGCTGCCGATCAGTCCATCGTTTGGGCTGCGGCCATGGTGCTCGACCAGAATGAAATCACCAACCTCATCGCCACCGGCAGTTTCGATCCTGTCCTGGGCATTTTTACGCGGCGCAATAGCCTGCCCCACATCATGGTCCCGTTCAAGTTCTATCACGAAGCCGTCCAGCTCTTGGATGCCGAGTTCGGCAAGCGCGAGTTCAAGACTGGCGACAAGCCCGATAAGTCCAATGCAGCGCCCGACTGGGCTTGTTCCAGTTGCCAGGAGGAGAACCCCGAATCCTTCGATGTATGCTGGCAGTGCGGTTTGCAGCGCCCTGACGCGCAGGCGTGAATTGGGCTCTGATTAGCCGCCACCGACTGGACTCGATTGTCTCAAGTTGTAAACTATACCGCTCGAATAATAACTGTCCCGCGTGGATATGTTTCCCGATCAACAGAGTGGCTGCCCCCAACCCGTTCGGGCGGAAACGGTGAACCCCTTGTCTGACACGCAGAACGAGAATCAACTTGACGCTTTGGGCGAAGAGGTTTTTGAACTCACGAAAATCGTCGCCCGGGCTCGCGCTCAAGCCAGCAACAAGCACGTTGAGACTCTGACCGAAACGGAAAACCTCACGCTCGATCTGCTCAGCAAGCAGGACGTGATGACGGTGGGGCAAATACAAAAAGCCGTTGGCGTTCTGCCAGCTCAGATGTCTCGGATCGTTCGGTCGCTCGAAGACAAGGGTGGGTCTGCTTATATCGAGTGCAACATCAACCCCAAAGATCGCCGAATGATCAACGTCTCGATCACGGCTGCTGGCCAAAAGGCGCTCAACAGCTATCGAAAAGCGCGGCTGGCGATGATCCTGAAAATCCTCTCGGTTCTGGACCATGACGAGAGAGAAGATTTCATGGGCATGCTTCGTAAAATGCGCCAAAACATTTCTAACTCCATCAAAAATAAGTAGTTATGTCAAATTGGCAATTCGCCAAAACCGCCCCATACGGCCTCTACCGTAGAATATTGTTCACATATAGAAACTATTTCTTGACAATAATTATTCATGTTGTATGGTTATTGTGGCCGACGTGAATAACGACGGGTTGATTACAACGGGCCGCAGTTCTTGAATAAACCGATTGGCGATGGAGAACAAGACGATGAAAAAGAACATACGAATCTCACTCGTGGCATCATGCGCCGCATTGGCGGGATTGGCTTTGTTGGTCGCACCCACCACAGCCAAAGCACAGTGCCATCGCCCGGTATACGCACCGGTCACTTATGTTGACTATGCCCCGGCGGTTGTGCCGGCTCGAACGGTTTACGTTAGTCAGCCCGTTTATGTTCCAAGGCCTGTTTACGTTGAGCGGCCAGTGTATGTTGCACCGGCTTACCGGTCGCGGTCATTTAATCTCAGCCTGAGCTTTGGCAACAACAACTATCGCCGAGGCCAGGGTCACCATCGAAGTTTCCGAAGTCGCGACGGTTACAGTTCGCGTCGCCAGTACACTTCGTCGCGGCGGTCTCGAAGTTATCGCCAGTCCGGCAAACGATCGCACAGCAGTCGTCGACGCTATCGTCACTAGTCCAATCACGATGACTCTGATTCAATTATGAACCATTTAATTCGAGATCTTCCAACGAGGCGGGGCATGTTCCCCGCCTTTTTTGTTGCTATTTTGCAGTCTTATTGGGTCGAAGTTTGCTTGACGATGCGCTCGGTGATTCTATCCTTGGTTCTTAGGTCATCACTTCATCGAGCTATCGGAGGGCGTCATGAGCAAGATCAGTCTTGAGGGTCACGGCATCCATGTCAAAGAGGTCAACCGCAACTTAGGACCCGCAAGGCTTTACGAAGAAGCACTCCGATTTGAGAAGAATACGAGCATCGCATCCAGCGGTGCGCTCATTGCGTATTCAGGCAGCAAGACCGGCCGTTCCCCCAACGATAAGCGTATCGTCAAGAACCCAGCCTCCGAAGAAGACGTTTGGTGGGGCAAGATCAATATCTCACTCGAGCAAAAAGGGTTCGACGCCAACCTGGAGCGTGCCCGCGATTACTTTCACACGTGTGATCGCCTTTACTGCATCGACGCGTTTGCCGGATGGGACCCGAAGCATCGCATCAAAGTCCGGGTGATCTGCGCTCGGGCGTATCACGCGCTGTTCATGTACACGATGCTCATCCGCCCGACGAAGGAAGAGCTCGACTCATTCGGCGAGCCGGATTACGTCATCTATAATGCCGGCCAATTCCCTTCCAACACGCACACGCCCGGCATGACGTCAAAAACCAGCGTCGATATCTGCTTTGAAACCAATTCAATCGTCATCCTTGGAACTGAGTATGCCGGCGAAATGAAGAAGGGCGTGTTCACGGTGATGAATTATTTGATGCCGAAGAAGGGAGTGCTTTCGATGCACTGCTCGGCGACATCCGACGGCGAAACTGGAAAGTCATCGGTGTTGTTTGGCCTTAGCGGTACTGGTAAGACGACGCTGTCTGCCGATCCGAAGCGCCGGCTCATCGGTGACGACGAACACTGCTGGACCGAAGACGGCATCTTCAACATCGAAGGCGGTTGCTATGCCAAAGCGATTGACCTTTCGCCGGAGTCTGAACCGGAGATCTTTCAGGCCCTTCGATTTGGGGCGGTTCTTGAGAACGTCGTCTTCGACAGGCACTCGCACGAAGTCGATTTCTCCGACCTCAGCATCACGCAGAACACCCGCGGGGCCTATCCGATCGAGCATATTTCCAACGCTCAGATTCCCTGCATAGCTGGCCATCCCGACGACATTATTTTTCTGACGTGCGATGCGTTTGGTGTGTTACCGCCGGTCAGCAAGCTTACGCCGGAACAGGCGATGTACCACTTTATCAGTGGCTACACAGCCAAGGTTGCGGGGACGGAAGTTGGCGTGACTGAACCGTCGGCGACATTCTCTGCGTGTTTTGGTGCGCCGTTTATCGTCTGGCATCCGGGTAAGTATGCAGAACTGCTGGCTGAAAAGATCAAGAAGCACAACGCGAGCGTGTGGTTGGTGAACACCGGTTGGAGTGGCGGTGCGTATGGCGTGGGCAAGCGCATGAAACTTTCATACACCCGCGCGATCATCGATGGCATTCACGGCGGCGCGCTGAAGAACGTCGCGACGACTCCCGATCCGATTTTTGGTTTCGAGGTGGTCAACGAATGTCCGAACGTGCCAACGGAAGTGCTCATTCCGCGCAACACCTGGAGCGATAAGGGCGCGTTTGACAACACCGCGAAAAAACTCGCGAGCCTGTTCATCGAAAACTTCAAGAAATTCGAAGACGGCGTAAGCCAACAAGTCCGCGAAGCCGGCCCGAAGCTTTAAGGCGGTTCCTCAGATTCGATTGAGCAATCGTCGGTCTCCGCACTCAAATTAGGGGCAGACGGCGTTCCGCATTCCGGACAGACGCCGCTGACATTTCCAGTCAAATCGTATCCACAATTCGAGCACTGCCAGTCTTCGTAGATGGGCCAATAGCGCGTGCGCACGTATACGAACCCCGAAAGGATTGCGAACGGCACTAGCGTGAACGCGATCACGCCCATCAGAAATGCCAATGGAACGTACCAAAGAAGTGTTGATGCTCCCCACGGTGACATTGTGACAATGCGTATGCAGCCCGGCGCGGAATTTGCAATTGCGGTGAAAACAGAAAGCAGAAGTGCGTCTTTGTAGCTTGTCCATGGCCAACAGAGCGCCGTGATCCCAACGACAAAAATTCCCACGTAAATGACCGAAACGGTGATCGCATACGACTTGGTGAACCCGCCAGTCGGCACGTAAATGCGATCAAACGCCATGCGCCCTAGCAGGAGTAGCACGGCGAAGATCATTCCCAATGGTATTCGATACCGCGCAAGGAATTGGATGAGTATTGAAGAATTGTCAGCGCGCTGGTCGGGCTTCGGTGATTCGTTGGGAACGTCGTTCACGAATGCCTCACTTGCTCTACAAGCAGAACGCGCGATCATCGGCGCAAATCGCCGGAGTCACTCGATCAAACGCTAGGCACCGACGGCTTCGCGGACGTGGTTTTCTAGGCAATCGACTACTTCTGCCAGCGTCATGTCACTGGTGTCGATCTTGATGGATTGGCCGGGCACGAGGAGTGGGGCCCATTGTTTGCAATCGTTGGCGTCGCGGGCGTTTAGGTTATCGCGCACGTCGTCGATTGAGACGTCTTCGCCGTCGGCGATCAATTCTTGGTAGCGCCGTTCGGCTCGTTTTTCCAAATCGGCGTCGACCACGAAACGCACGTCGGCAAGGTCTTTGAAAACCACGCTGCCTTGATCGCGCCCTTCGGTGACGAACGAGCCCAGTTTGCGGCCGATCGCCCTTTGTTTTTCGACGAGGATCTGGCGGATTTCGGGGATGCGGGCGACGGGCGAAGTGACCTGGCTGACGGCCATCGTGCGAATTGCTTCGCTGATGTCGTGACCGTTGGCATTGACCCGCGTGTGCGTTGGGCCGCAGTCGAGCCAGAGGTCGGCATCTTCGGCGAGGTGAACCAGCGCGTCGTGATCGTCTACGGAGATGCCTTCTTCCAGCGCAAGGTGGGCAATGGCGCGATACATCGCCCCCGTGTCCAGGTATGGAATCTCAAGGTGGGCTGCCAGTTTTCGAGCAGCGGTCGATTTGCCGGAGCCAGCCGGTCCATCAATGGTGATTATCATTTGCTTTTCGATTGTAGGTCGATTTCAAAAGCGATCAAGCGCCCGATAATCATGCCCATGGCCCAATTTCCAAGAGGTGATCATGAATCTACTGAGCAGCGTCACGCGATCGCCTTCGGGCGTTCCACGCCTTTGATTTTAAGGCGTTGAGTGCTTCAACTTCAAGGTGCTGCACACACTTCAGCGTTGACTGGGTATTGTCCGAACCGTAAAATCATAGGGGTGTGTGGCAATATGCGTCGAATAGATTTGACGTGTGAGTCGTGTGTGAATTTACCGGCTTCTCATCCCCGAGCCGGCAATTCTGAAAACCCATAAGCAGGGCATCGAGAACCCATGAGTGATGCCATCGTTGCAGTGTGCCCCTCGTGCTCGCAGAAGTACCGCGTGCCCCAAGCCAATGTGGGTATGCGCGCACGTTGCAAGAACTGCGGCCAAGCCTTCAAGATTCTCGAAGAACCCCCCATCGACGACGAGACCATCTTTGGATGGGTGACCGAAGACGACCCCTCAAGCAACAGTGTACTCGGTGGAACCGGGCTGTTTGGCCAGACTTTCAGCGAAGCCACGCATGTGCCTGTCCGCAATCGCTGGGTTCACCCAGCCCCGCCTGACGTTCCCAGGGTTGAATTCACCGGGATTGACGAGCAGGGGGCTCATTTCACGTTCGCGCCGAATGACTTGCGCGATCGCGACTTGCGTTGCTCATTCCCGCATCGATGTGCCCAGTGTTTGGGGCGTGATCAATTGGAAATTCATCTGATCATTTGGCCCGAGAAGGTTCCTGGTCGCGACGCGGCGATGATCAATGAGACGGAAACGCGAACGCATCGCAAGCTCGAACAGCTCATGGAGGAACATCAGCTCAATTGGTTCCAGTCTCTTGACTCAATCGAGACGATGCCGGCTCCGTTTAAGGAACCGTTTCCGTATTGCGTCTGTCCGCACTGCAGTGTGATCGGTGCTATTCGCGGACGCGTTCATTCGGAGAACGCTAAGGAGATGTGCGAATTGATCATCGCCCATCCGTCGATTGCGCTGGACTTCTATCGCAACAACGGTGGGCGCAACACGGCGGGTTATAAGAAACTGCTCGTGGCCAGTCGCCAACGACGCGACAACCAATGGAAGTCGCTGGCTGTCGGCGTGCGTATTAAGTTGGGGCAATGGTTCAAACCAAAGAGCGATGAAAATTTCGTGGGTTACTATGCCGACCGCGATTTCACCCAGTCTGATCGGGGTGCGGCGGGTGTCGTCTTGACCGACAAACGATTGGTCTACAAGAAGTACGCAGCCCTTCGCGAGTACCGCCTCGACCATCAGGGCTCACTCGATATCGAAGCCACGCCGTCACTCGCCAACATCGATATTCATCAGAACGATTTGAAGGTTTCGACATTGGCCACCACGCCACTGGCAGCAAGCAGCCTCGCCCGAACCCTCACCAGCATGAACAAAGCCTGGAAAATCAACGTCGAAACACGCCGCTAGTGCGGTTTCAATCCAGGTGTAGCGTTTCTGTTGCCGTCGTTGCGCATTACCAGATCCTTGACTTGTCGTGACCGATTTCGCATTCCCCTGGATTCCCGCGTGCGCGGGAATGACGACTATGGCCCATCGCTACCTTTGAACTTAGGGCGATCTAGATTCTGGAATTGAATGGGTGATTTCCGTTTGCGGAATCATCAGCGCGGGGATTCTGAACTAACCAAGGTTGTGGTCCGCGGGCGAATCAAGCTGTGGGGGCTGCGGTTTTCTTTGTGGTCTTTTTCTTGGTTGTTTTCTTTTTTGCCGTCTTTTTCTTTGTGGCAGCTTTCTTTTTGGTCGCCTTCTTCTTTGTCGTTTTCTTCTTGGCGGTTTTCTTTGCGCGTGGGTCTTTGCCTTGGTCGCGCATTTTTTGTTCGCGCGCGGCGATGAGTTCGAGACCTTGCTCCAATGTGACCGATGCGGGGTCGCGGCCTTTCGGAATTGTTGCGTTGACTTCGCCGTCGGTGACGTATGGACCGAAGCGGCCATTCTTGACCTTTACGTCTGCGTCGCTGTCAGGGTGTTTGCCGAGTTCTGCAATGATCGACGACCCGGCTGCCCGGCGGCGCTTCGGTTCTTTGAAAATCTTGACGGCTTCTTCGAGTGTCACGCGGGCCAGGTGTTCGTGATTTTCAAGGCTGCGACTGTCAGTACCCATTCGCAAATACGGGCCGAACTTTCCATCCTGCGCCGTGATCACATCTTCGGATTCCGGGTGCTTTCCCAACTCGCGTGGGTACGAGAGCAGCATCGTCGCTTCTTCCAGCGTCACCGTTTCGAGCGACATATGCGGCCAAAGGCTGGCCATCTTGGGTTTGGAACCCTTCTTAATGTTACCCTTCGGCGTCAGTTCCGGATCGCCAAGTTGAACGTAGGGCCCGAATCGGCCGGTCTTGATGTAGATGGGTTGATTCGTTTCCGGGTGGTTCCCAAGAACGCGATCGCCCAGCGCGGCTTGTTCGAGCAACTCAAGAGCCCGCTCGATGGTCAGTTCGTCGGGTGCGATATCTTCGGGGACCGTCGCACGCAGATCCTCATCACCGGCTTGTACATAGGGGCCATACCGACCGACCCGTGCAAAGACCTCGATGCCGTCCGCGTTGGTTCCCAATCGTATCGAACAGATAGAGCGGGCATCGATCTCTTCCCATCCCGATCCGATGAGTTGCTTCAACCCAATGTCTGCAACATGGTCGCCATTCTTTTTCGCTTTGGGGTCACCAAAGTAGAAGTCGTGCAACCACGGTCCAGCTTCTCGATCGCCGTTTGCAATCGCGTCCAGTCCATCTTCCATCTTCGCGGTGAATTCGTAATCCACCAATTCCGGCAGATGCGTCTCCAGCAAGTTCACCACGGCGAATGCTGTAAACGTCGGCACCAGAGCGGTGCCTTTCTTCCAAACGTAACCGCGATCCTGAATGGTTTGAATGATGCTCGCATAGGTAGATGGGCGGCCAATCCCGCGCTCTTCGAGCTCCTTCACAAGCGAAGCTTCGGTAAATCGAGCCGGTGGCTGGGTGGTATGACCGGATGGCGTAACTTCCTCGGCAACCAACGCCTCGCCGACTTTAAGCGGAGGAAGGATGGTCTCTTGATCTTCCAACTTGGCGTCCGGATCGTCCGACCCTTCAACATAGGCCCGCAGAAAACCAGGGAATTGAATCACCTTGCCCGAGGTCGTGAAGACGGCTTGCCCTTCGTCGCCAGCATCTGCCACAATCCGCACGCTCGTTCGTACACCTTTCGCGTCCTTCATTTGCGAGGCAACGGTGCGCGTCCAGATCAATTCGTACAGCTTGAGCGCGTCACTATCCAGCTCCTTGGCCATCTCCTTCGGCGTGCGAAAGGCATCACCGGTTGGGCGAATCGCTTCGTGAGCTTCCTGGGCATTTTTGCTTTTTCGTTTATAGGTTCGTGGAGCGTCGGGCAGATAGTCGGCTCCATACAATTCTTTGATCTGCTCGCGTGACGCATTCAACGCCTGATCAGAGAGATGCGTCGAGTCCGTTCGCATGTAACTGATGAAACCATTTTCGTACAGACCCTGCGCCAAGCGCATCGTTCGTTGCGCGCCAAACCGAAGCTTGCGTGCCGCTTCCTGCTGCAATGACGAAGTGATAAACGGTGGATGCGGTTTGTTGGTAAATGGCCTTTCTTTGACTTCGCCGACTTCGAACTTGCCGGTGCGAAGTCGATCAGCCACTTTGCTCGCGGAGGCTTCGTCAAGCAGTCGAACACTATCCGCATTCTTAAGCTTTCCCGTCGTCTCTTGAAAATCTTTGCCGACCGCTAAGCGCAAGCCGCCCAACTCAACCATTCGGGCTGGCAGTGGTGAATCCTGTGCGGTCAGTTTGGCATCGATGTCCCAATAACCCGCGCTGACGAAACGCATCCGCGCTCGTTCGCGATTGACGATCAGGCGCGTCGATACCGACTGCACTCGGCCAGCCGACAATCGTGGCTTGACCTTGCGCCACAGAACGGGCGAGACTTCATAACCAAACAAGCGGTCGAGTATTCGGCGGGACTCTTGGGCGCTGACCAACTGGCGATCGATGTCGCGCGTGTGGTCGATGGCGTTCACAATCGCGGATTTGGTGATCTCATCGAACACCATGCGCTTGACGGGAACCTTCGGATTGAGCACCTCTTGCAGATGCCAGGCGATCGCCTCCCCTTCGCGGTCTTCGTCCGTCGCGAGATACAATTCATCGACGGCCTTCAACATCTTGCGAAGCTTGGTAACCTGTGCCTTCTTACTCTTGGGGACGATGTAGAGAGGTTCGAAATCGCTCTCGACATTGACGCCAAGCCGCGACCACGGTTCCTTCTTATAGGCTTCGGGGATTTCGGCGGCGTTGGAGGGCAGGTCGCGAATGTGTCCGATGGAGGATTCAACCTCGAACCCGCTCCCAAGGTACTTGGAGATGGTCTTGGCCTTCGCGGGCGATTCGACGATAACGAGTGCTTTGGTCATAGGGGCGAACAGGAAACCGGAAAGTTGTGTCCTTTGTCAAGATGCGATTTGACGATAACCTGCCCGCCAAGCCGCCCGATTGTTGCGTAACTGCCTTTGCAAAATAAGGTTATGTCAGTATATTTACATTGTGAAAGATTCTCGCGAGAGTTGCGATCTCTCCCTTTTTTGATGTTTTGCGCACATTGGCCAGCTGGTCTTGGTGCCGCCAACTGCCCAAATTGTATGCCGATCAGGGGATTTGGACTCATGCGGCTCGCCAAATCAGCCCTGAGCGTCGTATCGTCCACATGGCACATTCAAAATGAGGAAATATCGTCAACGGCCTCAACCCTTAATCCGGTTTAGTCAAGCCGCTCGTTTCGGGTGCTGGTGAGTTGTTGCGATCAAAATATAATGCGGGGCTATGCGGATTTTGACCGAACAGCCCATTGGCTGTGAATCCCGCGTTGGGGCACTGAAGTGAAAGAACTGGTGACGACAGCATGACGGACCTCAAGCTTATTCGCAATTTTGCCATCGTCGCCCACATCGATCACGGCAAGAGCACGCTCGCCGATCGGCTTATGGAGCACGCGGGGGCTGTCAGCCAGCGCGAACTCAAAGCCCAGATGCTTGACGACATGGATCTCGAGCGCGAGATGGGTATCACCATCAAAGCCAACCGCTGCTCGATGAAATACAAATTCGAGGGCGAAGAATATTTGCTCAACCTTCTCGACACACCGGGACACGTTGACTTTCATTACGAAGTGTCGCGCGCCCTGACCGCGTGCGAAGGTGTGCTTCTGCTCGTCGATGCGGCGCAGGGTATTCAAGCGCAGACCGTCGCCAATGCTTACCTTGCAGTGGAAGCAGCTACCGAGATTATTCCCGTCATCAACAAGATCGACCTGCCCGGTGCGCACCCGGAAGACTGTGCCCTCGAACTCGAACATGTTTTGGGCATACCCGCCGACGAGGCCATCTTCACCTCGGCTAAGACGGGCCAGGGGATTGACGAATTGTTTGAAGCGATCGTCAAGCGGATGCCCGCGCCCGAGCCCGACCCGGAATCCAAACTCAGGGCCCTCGTCTACGACGCCAAGAACGATGTGCATCGTGGTGTGATTACGCATGTGCGACTGTTCGGCGGAACCATGAAGCGCGGCGACAAGATGCGCTTTGTGGCCGCTGGCTCGGAACGCATCATTACTGAGGTGGGTAAGTTCACGCCGAAACCTGGCGCTGTCGACTCACTTTCTGCCGGCGATGTGGGATATGTTCTTGCGAGCATCAAGACCATCGCCGACGTTAATATCGGTGATACCATCACGCTCGCCCACGATCCAACCGATCGGCCGCTGCCGGGTTACCAAGCTCCGCAGCAAATGGTCTTCTGCGACTTTTTCCCCGGACCGGGGACTGAAACGCCCGACCTGCGCGATGCGTTCGAGAAACTGTGGCTTAACGACAGTTCGTTTACCTATGAAACGACATCGTCCGATGCGTTGGGGATTGGTTTTCGTTGCGGGTTTCTCGGCTTGCTCCACATGAAGATCATTCAGGAGCGACTTGAGCGCGAGGGCGATGTCAACATTGTGCAGACCGCGCCCACGGTGACCTACGAAGTGGAACTCAAAGACGGTACGACGATGCACATCGAATCGCCGAGCGAGTTGCCTGATCTGTCGATTGTGGCCGACATTCGCGAACCGATTTGCAATGCGTCCGTGATTGTGCCGGCTGAGTACATCGGCGACGTGCTGAAGATTTCGCTCGAACGTCGGGGCACGCATACGAAGACCGAGTACCTTTCACCCACCCGCGTGCTGCTCAACTTTGAGTTTCCGTTGGGCGAGATCATTTACGACTATTACGACAAACTCAAAAGCGCGACGAAGGGTTACGGAACGGCTGACTACGACGTCACTGGTTTCCGCAGCGACAAACTCGTCAAGCTCGACATCCTAGTCAACGCGATGCCGGTCGATGCCCTAAGCGTCATCGTCCACCGCGACAAAGCCTCCACGAGAGGCCGGCGCTTGATCCAACGATTGAAGAAGGAAATCTCCCGCCACCAATTCGAGATCCCGCTACAAGCCGCCATCGGTGGAAAGATCGTCGCCCGCGAAACCATCGCCGCAATGCGAAAAGACGTCACCGCAAAATGCTACGGCGGCGACATCACCCGAAAGCGCAAGCTCTTAGAGAAGCAAAAAGAGGGCAAGAAAAGAATGAAGCAAGTCGGCATGGTGGCCATCCCCCAAGGAGCCTTCATGTCGATCCTTGATCCGGGGGATTAGGAGGCAACAAGGCGACGAAATCAAACGCGACGCTAGAAATAATGCTTGCGGCACGGATTGGACAGAATCAGAATGGACCAAACGTGGATTCGCGCAACTCCAAGGTAACGATAAGGAACTGCCCTCTAGGCACGAACGTAAGATTGCCATGATGACTTCTCCATTGCCCGACTTTACAGACCCCCCAATTGTGGAAGTTGCTCTATCGGTTCAGTTTGAGCAACTCGCTGCACTTCGATCAGCGCAGATTGGACTGCTTTGGCAACGATTCCGTGATCGGTTTCCAAAGATTGAGGAGCACGCACCTTTAAAGCCCTTTATAGAGCGCTTTGGAATAACGGAGCCGCAACCGACAAATGTAAGAGTTGAGTTGACGAATGAGCCTCCAGTTCATCGATCGTGGTTTATCAACGAAGAAGGATCTCAATTAATCCAAGTCCAACAAGATAGGTTCATTCACAATTGGCGAAAAATAGGACACGGCGACCAGTATCCAAGATACGAAAAAGTAAAGGAGGCTTTTCGGAATGAGCTGAAGGAATTTGAGCGCTTTTGCCACGAAGAAGATATTGGCGATTTGCTGCCGAATCAATGCGAGATCACTTACGTCAACCACATCGTTGCGGGAAAAGGGTGGGAGCATCATTGTGATCTTGACAAAGTGTTAACGTTTTCCTCATCTGAATACAGCAATTCTTTCCTCCCTAATCTTGAAGACGCACGACTGTCGTATCGTTACAAGATGTCTGATACAGACGGTGCACCGAGAGGAAGGCTGCATGTTTCGGTTGAGAGCGCATTAAGGCGGGAAGATAATCGGCCGATGTTTCTACTAAATCTCGTTTCGAGAGGATGCCCAACGAAGAATAACATCGATGGCGCGATGGATTTTCTTGATTGGGGTCGCGAGTGGGTTGTCCGAGGGTTTGATGCGGTAACTAGCGAAACCATGCACGCGATTTGGGGGAAAACGAAATGAGCACTATACTGTCAAGCCCAATTCCATCCACGTCAAGGCTTTCCGATAAAGATTGGCGTTCTGCTGTCGAGACAAATCCAAACAACATGCTCCGTATGACGCTTTCCGAGCCGGTACAACGGTCATGGAGTGGAACCTATCGCTTAGGTGACTATGGGTCGTTGGTTGTATCTGTTCAAGCCCCCCCCCCTAACTGGGTTATTCCGACACTTCAAGCAATGGGCGAGCTTTTGGAGCTCCGAACGGACTGGGATAGTTACGGCGCAAAAAGAATCAACCCAAGTCATGTAATTGCCGCGATTAATCTCTTGACATTAGTAATGACAGAGAACATTCCCATTCCATCGGTTGTGCCGACGAGTTGTGGTGGCGTACAGCTTGAATGGCACACGAATGGAATTGACTTGGAAATCTCGACAGTTTCATCTTACCGCTTCCTAGTTTCATTTGAAAACTCAGGGGAAGAAAAGGAATGGGAATTGACAGCTGATCTCAATGATTTAGTTGAATGTCTATCAAAACTCTCAAATAGGCCATAAACCTTCCAGACTAGCTGCCAATGCCTGAATTCATCGATGATCCGACAATTGAAAATGATGCGGAACTTTGGCGACGTGTGCATCCCAAGCTAATCGTTGCTGATGAGAACCGAAACTCGATTCGAGTTTCCACGGCCGCGTTCAATGATCCATCGATGTCCGTCGTGTTGGCTAAGGCGGTCTTGGAATCAGGACGAACAGCGCGGGATGTCTTGGTTGGGCGCGAGGGCTTTGCGCTTACTTCAATCACAGCTGGGCTTGCTCGGGAATGCAACCAAGGGATTGCTCGTGATCCCGTAGACGATGAAGTTGCCCACGCAGTAGTGTTTGGCAACAAGCCACGAAGTGTAAAAAAGACGTTTGTAAGACATTCGCAGTGGGTTATTCCACCAGTAGTCGCCATGTAAGGCTTGTCGTGCGGACCTTCCGTTTCATGTCGGAACGTTTGGGGTGCCGCATTCGGGGCAGGTGTCGACTCCTGATCTTCTGATGTCGTAGCCGCATTTCGTGCAGAGGCCCTGTTCTTGTCGGTTTTCTTTGATGTTGTCGATATTGCCCTTCCATGTGACGGCACCGTAAACCACACCGACGATTAGCCAGATCGGTAAGTACCAGAGGCATCGCAAGACGTGATTCCAAAACCGGCTGGGTTTAAACGTGGGCATTAGCAATACCCAAGTCAATCCGACGAATAGCGTGACGCCGATCGCGGATTTGATGATGTATTTGGCTTTTGAATCTTCCATCGAGAATCGCTTGCGCGACCCCTCGCGTTTTGGTCCGCGGAGCGGACCCTACTTTGGGGTTGGTATGAACTTTTTGTCCCAGATGGCTCGAGCGGCTGGCGCTTCCTTCATTGGTAGTCTGAAGCGGCGGGTTTTGTCGAAGGCGTATAGGGCGCCGGCGACTGCGCCTGCTGTTGGGACCAAGCCGATTTCGCCCACGCCCTTTGCGCCGAAGGGGCACTCGGGGTCGGGGACTTCGATCAGGATCACTTCTACTTCTGGCATGTGATGGGCGCGGAGGACGCCGCAGGCGTTGATGTCTTCCATCATGATTTCGCTGTTTTCGCAGACGAAATCTTCCGTCAGGGCGTAGCCGAGTCCCATGTGTACGGAGCCTTCCAGCTGGCCTTCCAGGAGTTTGGGGTTGATGGCTTTACCTACGTCGTGGGCGGCGATGAATTTCTTTAGCGTGCCGTCGTCGTTGAGGATCGCGACTTGGGTTGCGAAGCCGTACGTCAAATGCGTGCGCGGGTTTTCGACGTCGGCGCCCAGCTTGGTGGTGTACTCGCAGGCGTAGTTGCCGAAGTACTCCTGGCCCTTCAGGTCGGCGAGGGTTTTGCCCTTGTCGAGTTCGGATTTCAGTTTTGCGCCTGCGTCGATGATGGCGTTGCCGGCTAACACTGTGCCGCGACTGGCCGTGGTTTGTCCGCAGTCGAGTTCGCGGCGGGTGTCGGTTATGACGTTGAACGTTTTCGGCGGCAGGCCGGTGGTTTCGACGGCGAACTGCACGCACACCGTAAAGAGGCCCTGACCCATCTCGGTGAATCCCGTGCGGATGGTGATGGTTTCGTCGTCTTCGATGGTCAGGCAACACTTGCCGAGATCAGGCATGCCGTTACCGATGCCGACGTTCTTGATGCCGCAAGCGATGCCCGCGTACTTGGCGTTTAGAAATTGGTCCTTCACCGCGAGTAGCGATTCTTCGAGACCGAACGGTTTGTCTAGTTTCTGACCCGTTGCGAACGTGTCGCCCAGGCGCAGGATGTTTCGCCAGCGCATCTCCCATCCATCAATGCCGACCTTCTCGGCTAAAATGTCCATGCACGTTTCGATCGCGAACGATGATTGGTTCGCACCGAAACCGCGCATCGCGCCGCATGGCGGGTTATTGGTGTAGACCGCGAGCGCTTCAATGTCGACATGTTCCACGTTGTATGGACCGCACGCATGACCGGCTGCCCGCTCGAGAACCTTTGCGCCGACCGATGCGTATGCGCCCTTGTCACCGATGAGTCGGGCGTGAACGGTGGTCAACTTACCTTCCGCATCGCAGCCAACCTTAAACACCATGTCGATCGGGTGGCGTTTGGGATGCAGGCGGAAACTTTCGGGCCGGGTGAGGACGATTTTAACGGGTTTATTGCAGAGGAAGGCGGCTAACGCTGTTTGGGCTTGGATGCCCATGTCTTCCTTGCCGCCGAATGCGCCGCCGTTGGGAACGAGTTCAACTTCGATCGATTCGACGGGAATATCGAGCACTTTGGCGATCTGCCGGCGATCGTCGAAGACGCCTTGGCCGGGCGACCAGACGCGCAAGCCATTGGGCATCGGTGCGGCGAGGCAGCTTTCGGGTTCGAGGAACAGATGCTCGATGCGCTGGGCGCTGAATTCGTGTTCGATCACATGGACGCTGTTGGCGAATCCTGTTTCGGTGTCGCCGCGTTTGACGGCTGACCGGCTTAACAGGTTGCCCTTGGGGTGAATCTTGGGGGCGTCGCCTTTGAGTGCTTCCTGCGGCGAGGTCAGTGGCTTTCGCACTTCGTATGAGACGTCGATGAGTTCGACGGCTTCTCTGGCGATGGCGTCGGAGTCGGCGACGACGATGGCAAGGATGTCGCCGACGCAGCGGGTTTCTTCACCGATGGCCACGAGGATGGGCCAATCCTGTTCGATCAATCCGACGTAGCGGTCGCCGGGTGCGTCGGCGGCTGTGATGACGCGATGCACACCGGGAACGTTGGCGGCGGCGGACGTGTCGATCGTCTGTACCAAAGCGCGCGGATGATCGGCAAAGCGGCAGGCACCGTGAAGCATGCCGGGTACGGTGATGTCGTCGATGAATTTGCGCTGGCCGAGGACGCTGTCGTGGCCCATGTATTTCGGAAGCGACGTACCCACACCGGCAGCATTTCCATTGCCGCAAGTGGTTTCTTCGCCGCGGCGCATCTTGGCGTATAGCTCGATGGCGTCGACGATTTTCGTGTAACCGGTGCAGCGACACAGGTTGGCGCGCAAGCCCGAAACGATTTCGCTACGGGACGGAGATGCGTTCTTGTCAACGATGCTGATGCCACGGGCTGCGAATCCGGGAATGCAGAATCCGCACTGCACCGCGCCGCAACTGACGAATGCTTCGGAGATTTGTTCTTGCTTGTCTTTGGCGATGCCCTCGAGCGTCGTGACTTCCTTGCCGGCGACCTGTGTTGATTTCATGGTGCAGGAAAGGCGCGGCTTGTCGTTGACCCAGACAGTGCAACATCCGCATTGGGCTTGCGGTTCGCAGCCGTTCTTGGGCGAGATGATGTCGAAATCCTCGCGCAGCATTTTCAGGAGGCTGCGATCGGGATCGGCAACGTGCTCGGTTGGTTTTCCGTTGAGCGTAAACGAGATAGCTGACGGTGCGTCTTTGGATTCACGGAGCATTAGGAAGTGGCACTATGGTGCGGAAAGGTGAAGAGTTCCACCTCCACCCGCACGGTTTGATTATGCCATATCCGGCGGTGGTCTTCAACGATTTGACGCCCAATGCTGCCTCGATCAGCCCGGGAGGACGTGTCGGGCCTTGCGGGGGTAGGGGGTCGTCGCTACCCTATCCGATTCGCCAAATTTCAAGAGACGAGGAAACCAAGTGAATATGTTGGATCATTCTGCAATCAATGCGCGGGCCAAGCACTACGAAAAACCGATGGTGAAGTTCCTTCGTGAACTAATCGCCATTCCGAGTGAAAGCGCGGAAGAAGGCAAAGTCATCGCCCGCATCAAGAAAGAATTGGTCGCGACCAAGGCGTACGATTCGATCCGTGTCGATGGGATGGGCAATCTGCACGCCCGCGTCGGTAAGGGAAAGAAGTTGATCGCGATCGATGCGCACGTGGATACGGTCGGTGTCGGAAAACGCAGCGAGTGGAAGCACGATCCGTACAAGGGCAAGCTGACCAAGACGCATGTGTGGGGACGCGGAGCTGGCGATCAGGAAGGGGCGGTTCCGGCGATGGTGTATGCCGGGAAGATCATCAAAGACCTCGGCCTCAAGAGTGATGAATGGACGCTGCTGCTGACGTTCACGACGATGGAAGAAGACTGTGACGGGTTGTGTTGGCAGTACATCATCAAAGAAGAGGGTATCAAGCCGGATGTTGTCGTTGTCACCGATTCGACCAATTGCAATATTTTGCGCGGGCATCGCGGTCGGATGGAGATTGGCGTTTGGACCGATGGGCGCAGTTGCCACGGCAGCATGCCAGAGAAGGGCGACAACGCCATTTACAAGATGGCCCGGATTGTTTCCGAAATCGAAAAACTCAACAAACGCCTCAAGAAGAACAAGTTCCTCGGCAATGGCACGATCACGGTGTCGTACATCGATTGCGAAACGCCGAGCATGTGCGCGGTGCCGGGCGGGGCGTTTATTCACTTGGATCGGCGGCTGACGGTTGGTGACACAAAGGCTTCGGCGGTCAAGGAAGTGAAAGAAGCGATTGCGAAAGCTGGCGAAAAGGCCAAGGTCAAAGTCTTGCGCTATGCTCGGCCGAGTCATACCGGACTGGTATACGAGACGGAAAAGTACTTCCCGACGTGGTGTTTCGATGAAGACGCCAAGCAGGTGCAATCGGCGATTCGCACGCATAATGCGTTATTTGACAAACCGCCCGTGGTCGATCGCTGGACGTTCAGTACCAATGCGGTTTCGATCGCCGGGATGTACAAGATTCCATGCGTGGGGTTTGGTCCTGCACCCGAAGACGTGGCTCATACGGTGAACGATTCGGTTCCGATCGAGCATCTGGTGAAGTGTGCGGCGTTTTATTCGGCATTTCCGGCTCATTATTGTGAAAACGCAAAAAACACTCCGGCAAAACTCAAGCGGGTCCGCCGGGTGAAGCGCTAGACGAAATTAATGTTGGTGACAGCAGAGAAGGTTGGTGTAGAGGATGAACTTAAAAGGGCGTGACTACATTGAGACGCAGGATTTTACGGCAGAGGAGATCGATCATCTGCTCTCTACCGCAGACGCTTTGAAGGTTGCGTTTCATGGCGGCAAGCATCGTTTGGAGTTACCGCATCAGACGGTGTATTTGCTTTTCTTCGACAAGTCCACGCGAACACGCAACGCATTTGAAGCCGGGGCGACGCAACTCGGTGCGCACGCGCATTTTCTCGAGCCAGGCTCGCTACAGATTTCGCACGGTGAGACGGCCAAGGACACTGGCATCATCCTCGGACAGATGGGGCATGGCATCGCCATTCGTCACGACCTGATTCCGGAAGTTGGCAACGCCTACATGCGCGAAGTTGCGAAGCACGCCGACGTTCCCGTCATTAACATGCAGTGCGATGTCGATCATCCCACGCAGACGTTGGCCGACCTGATGACCATTCGCGAGCATTTCGGTGGTGACGTTCGCGGCAAGAAGATCGCGGTGACTTGGGCTTATGCGCCGAGTTACGCCAAACCACTCTCGGTTCCGCAGGGATTGATCACGCTGATGACGCGGATGGGGCTAAATGTTTCGCTGGCCCATCCCCCAGGGTTTGATTTGATGAAGCGCCCGATGGAGCACGCCCGCGCCAACGCCAAGGAAGCCGGCATCAATTTTGAAGTGGTCGACAGCATGGACGAAGCTTTTGCGGATGCGGATATCGTCTATCCCAAGAGTTGGGGCGCTTACGATTTGATGTTGCAGAAACGCGATGCGACAAGCGACAAGCAGATCGATTCGATCGAACAGGAATGCTTGAAGATGAATGCGAACCATAAGGATTGGATTTGCGACGAGCGGCGGATGAAGCTGGCGAAGTCGAACGCGATCTACATGCATTGTCTGCCGGCTGACCGCGGTTCGGAAGTGACGGACGCGGTGATTGACGGGCCGCAATCGATCGTATTTCAAGAGGCGGAAAACCGCCTGCACACAGCCAAGGCGATCATGGCTTGCACGATGCGCGAGCGGCCTTTCTAGTTTCTGAGCGTACTAACTAAAAACCACACAACTGCGATTGCGAATCGCGAAGTCGGTGGGGAAATGGGTTGCAGCCACTGGCGATTTGCTGGTGGGTGTGTGGATGACTCTTGATGCCAAACAAAATCGTTGTTGCGTTGGGCGGTAACGCCATTTCATCTGGTAAGTTTGGCGGAGATGTTCCAAGCCAATTTGCGCAGTCACGCATCACAGCCGTTCACATTGCCGATTTGATCGATAAAGGTCATCACGTTCTGTTAACGCATGGCAATGGCCCACAAGTCGGAACCGTTCTGCGCCGGGTCGAGTTGTCTCGCGACGAAGTTTATCCGATCGACTTGGGATTGTGCGTAGCCGACACGCAAGCTGGTATGGGCTATATGATTTGCCAGTGCATCCGCAACGAGATGGTCAAACGCACTTCGGATGTGACGGCTACCACGCTCATCACCAGCGTTCGCGTCAATCCAAACGATCCCGCATTTGAAAACCCCAGCAAGCCGATCGGTCAGTACTACGATGAAAAAACGATGCGCGATCGGAAGGATTCCGACCGTTGGACTGTGAAGCATTTTCCACCGAAGGGATATCGTCGCGTCGTGCCTTCGCCGAAACCGCAAGAGATTCTGGAAATCGAGTTGATCCACGAACTGTTCGACGAAGGGCGGCTGATCGTCTGTTGCGGTGGTGGCGGAATTCCCTGTTTCCAGGATCCGTCCGGTGGGTATGAAGGTATCGAAGCTGTGATCGATAAAGATTTGACGTCGGCGCTTTTGGCGAGTGAAGTGGATGCGGATACGCTGGCGATTTTGACCGATGTAGACAAAGTGTGCTTGAATTTCGGGACATCAGATGAAAAGCCGCTTGACCGGATGACGGTTGATGAGGCGCGGCAGCATCGCGAAGACGGTCAGTTTCCGGACGGGAGCATGGGCCCTAAAGTTGATGCGTGTGTCGATTTTCTGATGCGATCCAAGAACCCGGACGCGCGGGCTATCATCACGAGCATTGCAGGTTGTCTCGACGCCCTTGCCGGAAAGACCGGTACGCACGTTGTTCGCAATAGATAATCGGTTGGATTGGAAGCAACTGATTGGCGTACAGATTCAGAATTTCAACAAACGATACATCAATCCGCGGAGAAACCAATGATTGGCGACTTTCGGTTGCACAGTTCGACGGCGACAGCCCCCGGTAAGAAGGAAGTTCGTACGCGGGATCAGATCGAATCAAAATACAAATGGGCGACCGAAGACATCTTTGCCACGCAAAATGAATGGCAAGCCGAGCATGATGCGCTCGAAGGCGCAATCCCCGACTTGGCCAAGCTCAAGGGGACGCTGAGTGGTGGCGCCAGACAGTTGCTGGCTGCACTGCAAATTCGCGATGAAACGGAAGCAAGGATCGACCGGGTGATGGTCTATGCGTCGTTGCGGGCCGATGAAGACACGTCTGTTGGAGCGACGCAAGAGATCGATCAGGTGGCGACAGCGCTGGCCGTCCGGTATAGCGAAGCCGTTAGTTGGATCGAACCGGAACTGACCGAGATCGGTCTTGAAACCATTCAGAAGTGGATGGGCGAGAATGAAGAGTTGGCCGTCTATCGCCAGGCGTTTGATGATTTGTTCCGGCAGAAGAAGCATATTCTGTCAGCCCGCGAAGAAGAATTGATCGCGATGGCCGGGCAAGTTCGCCGCACGCCCTACAATGCCTACAACCTGCTCACCAATGCCGACTTGAAATTTCCCGATATAAAAGACGAGAACGGAAACGATGTCGAGTTGAACGACGCGGCGTATTACTTGTTCATGCGATCACCCGACCGCCGGGTTCGCAAAGACGCGTACGAAGGTTTGGTCGGTGGGTATCACGGTGTTCGCAACACCGGCGCGGCGCTGCTCAATGGCATCGTTCAAAGTCATTTGTTCTCGGTCAAAGCACGCGGCTACGAAAGTTGTCTATCTGCCGCGCTCGATGGCGGAAACATTCCGGTTTCGGTTTACAACACGCTGGTCGACACCATCGACAAGCATCTTCCATTGCTGCACCGATACCTGTCGATCAAGAAGCGTGCGCTGAAGCTTGACGGCGGTGTGCATGATTACGACATGTTCGTCTCGTTTGTTGACGACTCTGATACAAAGTACACGTTTGAAGAAGGCGTGGCGCTCATGCGTGAGGCGCTCGAGCCGCTTGGTTCTGACTATTTGAATGTGATGGATAAAGGGATCAATTCTCGTTGGGTGGATGTCTATCCGACGCCCAATAAGCGCAGCGGAGCGTATTCGAGTGGGACATACCTGACGTCGCCTTATATCCTGCTTAACTACCAAGGTAACTACGACAGCGTCTCCACGCTTGCCCACGAGATGGGCCATTCGATGCATTCCAACTACTCGCGGGGAACGCAGCCTTACGTTTATAGTAACTATGATATCTTCTGTGCCGAAGTTGCGTCTACGCTGAACGAAATCTTGCTGCAGCATTATGTGTTGGATCGCACGGATGATCCGAGGGTTCGGTTGTCGCTATTGTGCGAATTTATGGAGACGATTCGTGGCACCGTGTTTCGCCAGACGATGTTCAGTACGTTTGAGAAGCAGATCCACGAGATGGCTGAAGCCAACGAAGCCCTGACTGCTGACGCGATTAGTGAGCAGTATGGTACGATCATGCATCGCTACTATGGCGAGGATTATGCCCACGATGATCTGGTAGCAAGCTATTGGATTCGTATTCCACATTTCTACTACAATTTCTACGTTTACAAATATGCCACGAGCTACTGTGCTGCGAGCAATATCGCCAAGCGAATCCGAGCGAAGGAGGACGGCGCGGTTGATGATTATCTGGCGTTCCTCAGTGCCGGCTGCAGTCAGTATCCGGTCGATCTATTGAAGATGGCCCGGGTGGACATGACGACGGCTGAGCCAATTGAAGATGCCATGCAGATCTTTGAAGGATTGCTGGATCAGACCGAAGAATTGCTGGGCACGATCGGGGCATGATCGTGGAACATGACATTCTCTGTCGGCACCTCGTTGCTTTCGCTTGGGTCGTTGGCACGTGTGGCATGTTGGGTGGTTGTGCGACGCCCGAGAAACAAGCTGGCGCGCTGTTTGAAGATTATTGGCAGGCGCGGCTGTCTCACTCGCCGACTTGGGCGACTGACATTGGCGAGCACCGTTACAACGATCGGCTGGATGATTTGTCGATCGGTGAGCATGAGCGGTGGAGTGCCATGAGTCGGCACTTCTTGGATCGCTCCGCTTCGTTGGATCGGACGGGAATGTCAGCAATGGCGCGGTCTAATTGTGCCATCTTCGAAAGACAGTTGCGAGACGAATTACTGCGCGACGAGTGTCATTCGCGACTCATGCCGATCAAGCATCAAGGCAGTCCGCACCTTTCATTTCCGTTGATGCTGGTGTATCAGCCGTTTGAAACACCAGAAGACTATCGCAACTATATTTCAAGGCTTTGGGCTTGGCCGGCGCAGGTGGATCAGGTGATCGCCAATTGTCGCGAAGGCCTGACAATGGGCTATGTGCGTTCGCGGGTCATCATCGAAAAAGCTCTGCCTCAGATTCAGGCGCATTTGGTGGAAGTGCCCGCGGATAGTGAGTTTCACTCACCGATCAATAAGTTTCCGGATGGCTTCAGCGAAACAACGCGACAGGATCTCGCCAAAGAAATCGAACTCGCAATCAACGAAGCCGTCATTCCGGGATACAAACAGCTGGACGCGTTTGTCGTCAATGAATACTTGCCAGCCACCCGTGTGACGGTTGGCATCTGGGATGTGCCCGATGGTGATGCGATCTACGACAAGTTGATTCGATATCATACCACGACGGAAATGTCGGCTGATGAAATCCATCAGATTGGCTTGGATGAGATCGCTCGCATTCGAAACGAGATGGACGACGTTCGCGTCGAGATGGGGTTCTCCGGTTCAGTCGATGAGTTCATCACGTATATGACGACTGACCCGAGATTCAAGGCGGCATCGGGTCAAGAGTTGATGGCGTTGGCGCGATCGATTTTGGATCGAACGGAGCCAAGACTCTCAAAACTGTTTAACCGATTGCCGAAAGCTCGCTGCGGGTTGAAGGAGATCGAGGCGTTTCGTGCGGCATCAGCGCCGGCAGCCTACGCGTATCCCCCGGCGGCAGATGGTTCACGATCGGGATATTACTATGTGAATACCTACGAAGCGACCAAGCGGCCCACCTATACGATGGAGGCGCTAAGCTACCACGAGGCCTACCCAGGCCACCTGTTTCAGATTCCCCTTGATCTGGAGAACCCGGAGCTACCGATGTTTCGGCGGTACGGTAGCTTCACGGCGTACATTGAGGGGTGGGCGCTGTACGCGGAAGGGCTGGGGTTTGAGATTGGTGGCTATCAAACGCCGGAGTCGCGTTTTGGTCGGCATGCGTATGATGCTTGGCGTGCGGCGCGGTTGGTGGTGGATACGGGAATACATCGCAAACGCTGGACGCGGCAGCAAGCGGTTGACTATATGAAAACCAATACCGGATTGAGTGAATTGAATATCAATTCGGAGGTCGATCGGTACATCGCTTGGCCCGGTCAGGCGTTGGCGTACAAGATCGGTGAGTTGACGATTCGCAAGCTACGGGCGAAAGCTGAGATGCACATGGGCGATTCGTTTGATGTGCGCGAGTTTCATGATGAATTGCTTTCACAGGGGGCTCAGCCGCTTTCTATTCTTACGGAGCGGATGAATCGTTGGATTGCGGTGCGTGCGGAAGCGCTGACGGCATCGTAAGGTTTGTCAGTCCCCCACCCTGAAGGGCGGGGCACCTGTGCGCATGTTGAGTTTTTTATTCGATTAGTGATTGTCCTCCCATTTCTTTTGGTTTGTCCAGGCCCATCATGGTTAATGCGGTTGGCATCAGGTCGGCTAACCGGCCGCCTTCGCGCAGTGTGTTTCCCTTCAGTTCGTCATCGATGACGATCGCTTCCACGTCGAAAACGGTGTGGGAGGTGTGCGGGAGGTTGGTGGCTGGGTCGATCATTTGTTCGCAGTTGCCGTGGTCGGCGGTGACGAGCAGGCAGCCACCTTGTTTGAGCGTCGCGTCGACGACTTTGCCCACGCATTCATCGACGGTCTGGACGGCATCGATGGCGGCTTGCAGGTTGCCGGTGTGTCCGACCATGTCACCGTTGGCGTAGTTCAAGATGATGGCGTCATATCGATTTGATTCGATGGCCTCCAGGACCTTTTCGGTCAATGGATAGGCGCTCATCTCGGGCTTCTGATCGTAGGTCGAGACGTCGCGCGGCGATGGCACGATTTGGCGGTCCTCGCCATCGAACGGCTCGTCGCGATAATCGTTGAAAAAGAACGTGACGTGCGGAAACTTTTCGGTTTCGGCACTTCGGTATTGCTTCAAACCGAGTTCCGAAATGTATTGCCCGAAAATGTTTTTCATCTTGGGCGGCTTGTTGAAGATGACGTTGACGGGCAAGCTGGTTTCGTAGGCGGTCATCGTGGCGAAGTAGACGTCGAGCTTCTTGGCCCGATCGAAACCCATCGTGCGGGTCGTACCGTCTTTGTCGGTCCCTTCGAAGGGGAACGCGTCAAGCGTGAACGCCTTCGAAAGTTCGCGCGGCCGATCGCCACGATAGTTGAAGAACAAGACGCTGTCGCCATCGCCAATGGTGGCGAGTGGTTTGCCTTCGGAATCTGTCATGACGCTGGGTTCGACAAACTCATCACCGGTGCGCGACGGTTCGATTGGGTTGTCGTAGTACGACTGAATTGCTTCAGTAGCAGACGCGAATTTTGAGCCGTCGCCATCCGTCAACAGCCGATAGGCTTTCTCGACGCGGTCCCAGCGGTTGTCGCGATCCATCGCGTAGAACCGTCCGATCACGCTGGCCACCCGCCCGACGCCGAGTTCTTTCATTTTCGCTTCGATTTGGCGGATAAATTCGATGCCCTTGGTTGGCGGGCTGTCACGTCCGTCGGCGAAGGCGTGGAGAAACACGCACTGTCCATCAAATTCGAGACGCTTGGCCAATTCGAGAATGCCGTACAGATGGGCGAGCACGCTATGCACACCGGCATCGCTACAGAGACCGAGGATGTGAACATTGCCGCCGGTTTCTTTGGCGCGGGCGAAGGCGGCGCGCATCGTTTCATTTTCAAAAAACGACCCGTCGCGGATCGTTTTGGAAATTCGTAGCAACTCTTGATCGACGATGCGACCGGCTCCGATGTTCTGATGTCCGACTTCACTATTGCCCATGATCCCGGGCGGTAGGCCGACATCTTCGCCACAGGTCTTGATCTGAACGTGCGGGTATTCCTTCATCAGCCGATCATCGACCGGCGTCTTGGCGAGATGGACCGCATTGGCATGGTTCCATTCGGGATGCGGATTCGCGCCCCAGCCGTCACGGACGATCAAGACAAACGGGCGTTTCTTCGGTTGGGCGGGCATCGGTCAGTCTCCGTATTGAATTCGCGCACTGCGGCGTCGATTGGTTGAATGCTGAATCATCGCGGTTCGATGCGAATTTTCAATTCCCCGTTGGCCGTCGACGCACCGCGAAGTTTGATGACGTGGGGGCTGTTGGGCGCTTTGAAGACGTTTCGCCATTTGAGGCCATCGGTCAGTGCCTTGGCGGGCCCCACTTTCTGCAACTGTTTGAACACGAGGGCAGCAGGATCGGGCATGGTTTCAACGTCGAGATCTTCATCCTTGAGGAAATCCTCGATCGGTTTGACGAGTTGCGAAAGCGGTACCGGAAGGGCGCCGGCTGTCACTTTGGTAATCCGGGCGGTGATGGTTTCATTCGTAATGTCGAGCGTGAGGTGGATTCCGACAATCGCCCGCCAACCCTGATAGTCGACGCGAGCACCGATGATGGCTCGGTTGTCGTCAAATACCACGACAGGATCGCGGAGCCAGCGCGGCAACCACGCTTCGGCGTCGGGGTACAATTCGGCGCGGGCGACGATCCATTCGGAGACAGTGCGATCGATCAGAGTGAAGTCGAACGTTTCGCCCTTTTGGATCTTGGCGTTGAGTGAATCGTAGGTGTTGGGCAGGCTGTTGCGAATGCGCGTGAGGTCGCCCGACGCCACGCGGACGGGTTTGTACCACGAGGGAATTTTTTGAAACGCAAACCAACCCACCACGGCGGTGATTGCAAGGATCGTGACGAGTGCGACGAACGCCCAGAGAATACGGCGGCCCCATCTTCGCTTGCGCCGCGTTGGAATCGAATCGGTGGGATCCATGCGAGTGGCTGTAAGCCTCGTTTGAGTCAAGCTCGAAGTCGTCATAGCGGTGTCGAGCGCATAAACTTGTCTGATTCGCGCGTCTGTTGCGTGCAGATCGCGTGTCAATTGACCCGCATCTTGCAGCCACCCTACAATCACGCGATTCAGTCGTCCAGCGTCTCCGTTTACCTGTGGGTGTATGCATGATTTCACGTCTTGGACTGATCGCACTGTTTATATTTTGGCTGGCCTCGATGGCCTGGCTTGGTTGGCACGACGTTTGGCCGGCATGGACGGCTGTCGATGCGCCCAGGTTCGATGGCGGTGATTGGCTGACCGAAGAAACGTCGCAGTCGCAGCTTCGCATTGTCGATCAATTCAAGCGGCGCGTCGGGACGGTGTGGACCGAATATACGGAGAATAAGGCGCGGATTTCGCGCAACGACACAGTCTGGATCGACGGGCTTGGACCGGTGCCGATGCTGCGTATCGAGATTGATTCCGATTTCACCAAGGAGGGGCATCTCGACGAAATCCAAATGGACCTTTTCGGTGCGGGTGAGAAGTTTAAATTGCTCGGCGAGCGGTACAGCGGGCATCTGGCATTCAAGATGGATCTTGGAACGCGGACGCAATACTTCAAGGTTGATGCAGCCGCAGTCGGTACGGTGGACAGCATGTTTCGACCGTTTGCGACTTTGCCACGGCTTGAGGTAGGTCAATCGTGGCGGACGCACGTGTTCAATCCGCTGGCGGCGCTGACGGGTGTCGGCTCGAAGCTGATTCCGATGCTGGTCAAAGTGACCGGGTGGGAATCGATCAAAACGGATGAGGGCGAGGCCAAGTGTTTCGTCATCGAAGCCGGAAAAGCCCGCGCCTGGGTGAAGACCAATGGCGTTGTCGTGCGTCAGGTAGTGACGCTGCCTATCGGCGGGACGCTATCGATTGAAGCCGAACCATACAACGCAGACCGCCGCGATCGAATCCGACAGATCGATTTGCCCAGCGGTGATGAAGAATAACTTAGGAGCCCAAGTTCGCAGGAGTTGTGCCAATACTTATGCAACTATCCATCGACATTCAATCGGTTCACAAACACTTCGGTCGCAAGGTGGCTGTTCATGATTTGACATTGAGCATTCCGCCGGGCGAGCTTTTTGCTTTTCTTGGGCCGAATGGGGCTGGTAAGACGACGACGATCAAGATGATCTGCGGGTTGTTGCATCCGCAGCGCGGGACGATTGATGTTTGTGGTCATCGCATGGGGATCAATGGGTTGGCTGGCAAGGCGAAACTGGCGTATGTGCCTGATCAGCCGTTTCTTTACGATAAATTGACCGGGCGGGAATTCCTGCTTTTTGTCGGCGAGATGTATCGCGTACCGGCCGCTGATCAGAAGCGTATCATTGACGAGTTGGCTGATCGGTTGGCGATGGGCGACTTTCTCGACAAGCTCACCGAGAGTTATTCGCACGGGATGAAGCAGAAGGTGGTCTTGTCAGCCGCGTTGATGCACGACCCGGAAGTGCTGATCATCGACGAGCCGATGGTGGGGCTTGATCCCCGTACGGTTCGCGTGGTGAAGGACTTGTTTCGCGAACGGGTCAATCAAGGTCGCACGGTGTTCATGAGTACGCACACATTGGGCGTTGCGGAAGCTGTCGCCGATCGTATTGGCATTCTCAATCATGGACGGCTGGTATGCCTTGGCACGATGGCTGAACTCCGCGCCCAAGCGGCGGCTGAGCATTCGCTGGAAGACATCTTCCTCGAATTGACGCATCCTGAATTACAGGCATCTGACGGACTACCCGCCGAAGCGATACCGAACGGCTTGTCGACGACCGAAGGAGATTCGCATGTCGTCGAGTCCTGACGCTTCAGTTGCGATCCTGCGTTCGCCGATTGGCGTGTTCTCGTTGGTGCGGGTCAAATCGGTCGCACTTCGCAACCGGGTTTCGCAAGCGATCGCCGATTCCCCGATCAAGTTTCTGGCGACAGTGGCGCTGTTGGGCGTGGTGTGGGTGGGGTTGTACCTGCTTTTTGTCGCGGTGTTTATGTTTCTCAAGCAGTCGCGAATGGAAGCGGCGATCGCCATCCCGATGGTGTTTAGCTTTTTCTTCGTCGCAATGCTCGTGATGCTCACGGTGTCCAACGCAATCATCGCGTACACGTCGCTTTTTGCCGTCGAGGAAGCCGCGTATCTATTGTCGTCGCCGGTTCCACCGCGCGCCTACGTTTGGCTTAAGTACATAGAAACGCTGATCTTTTCGAGTTGGTCGTTGATCCTTCTCGGATTGCCGTTGATGTTCGCGATGGCCGACACAAACTCGGATGCATCCAGCTACTATTACCTGTTCTTCATTTCGTTTTTTATCTGTTTCGTTCCGATTCCCGGGGCGGCTGGTCTGGTGCTGGCTTGGATGATCGCGCGGTTTCTCGATCGTAATGTACGGCGACGGTTGATCATCACTGCCGCGTTGGTGCTGGCGGTTGGTCTGATTTGGACGATTCAATCGATGACGGCTGAGAATGCCGCGTCGGATCAATGGCTCACGAATTTCCTGCTGCGGGTTAACTTCGTGCAATCGGCGCTGCTTCCCAGCAGTTGGGTGGTGCGCGGGGTGGAAGCCGCCATCGAATCGCAGACGACGCTGGCGCTTTCTTACCTGGCCGTCACGATCGCCAATGCGATGTTTCTCAGTGTGGTGGCTGTGCGAATCGTATCGCTGAAGTTCATGTCGGCATTTGACCGGGCGTTGTCGTCGCGCGGCGGAGAGCGATCGACCGCAGCCTCCCCGGCGATTGGCCTTGCGGGGAAGGTGTTTTTCTATCTGCCGCTGGGGCAACGCTTGATCGCGGCGAAAGACTTGCGAACGTTTTTTCGCGATCCGATTCAGTGGACGCAGTTGGTGGTGCTGTTTGGTTTGATGGCGTTGTATCTGGTGAACGTGCCGAAGCTATCGGGGGCCAAGCCGCTTGAGGGTTGGGGGATGGTGATCCCGTTCTTGAATTTCGGGGCACTGAGTTTCATCCTGGCGACGTTTACCAGCCGCTTTGTGTTTCCGCTGGTGTCGCTCGAGGGGCAGCAGCTTTGGTTGATCGGGATGTTGCCCTTGTCGCCCTGGCAGATATTGGTTGCAAAGTTTGCGTTTGCGATGACGGTGTCAACGTTTGTGGCGTTTTCGACGACCGTACTTGCGGTGATCATGCTAAAAATGCCGCCTGATTGGGCTGTGTTGCAGGTGACCGTTACCGTGGCGACGTGTTTCGGCTTGTGTGGGTTCGCAGTGGGGATCGGTGCTCGGCTACCAATGTTTGAGCAACGAAACGCAGCGCGGATTGCGAATGGTTTTGGCGGCACGGTGAATTTGGTCGTTTCCGTCATGCTCGTACTGACAATGCTCAGCGGCATGGGCGCGGTTGGATTTCACAATCGAACGCGCGGTTTCGACGAAGCGCTGGACGCCCAGACGTTGGCGATTGCAGGCGTGATGGTCGTCGTTGCGTTGGCCGGCGGATTCACAGCAATGGTCATTGGAGCGCGGCATCTACGCCGTGCGGAAATCTGATCATGACATCATTGGGAAGTTGAACGTGCCTGATTCTCGCACAACTGATGCTGAATATGTCGAATCGTTGGCAATCCAAAGCCGTGATGCCCAGTTGGCGATTCATATTCGGCGAGCGATTGCGTCGATGTGTTCAGTCGATCCTGAACAGCTTTGCGCTCAGGACGATGCGCAAAGATTGAACAAGAAAATGAAGGGATGGGGAAGCCTTGGTCAGATTGAGTTTGTCATGGCGCTCGAGGATTCGATCGGAGACGAAGATGTTCAGGTGTATGGGCCGAATCTTGAGCGGATCCCGCCATTGGTTGGACTACGGATTCTTGGTCTTCGCCAAGAATCCCCCGCCAACTTTGGTGAATGGGTGGTGAGTTGCGTGAAAGTGCTTGCGGCTCGCTGATTTCTTTAAGTCGCTACTTCTTTTTCTTGAATTCTTTCCAGTTAAGAGCCTCTGTGTACGCGAAGACAACCAAGTCGCACTTCACGCATCGAACGGCCTTGAGTGGTTCGGGGTCTTGGACGCCTGAGAACTTGAAGGATTTGGGCCGGTCCTTGCGCTGAAGGTAGAGCACTTCCTTTGTAAAGTCTTCAATCACTTCGTTGCGATTCACGCGCGACCAGCAAACGATATCTTCACCGCCGTGGACGAATCCGACCTCCATTGATGCGCTGCAATTTGGGCATTTCGCAGGAAGGTTTGATGTGGTGTTGGCTTGATCGCTCACGTCGTCCTCCTACGTCTGCTTTGGAAAGACTCCAAGGTGCCCGACCCATGGGCCAATGGCGTCTTTGTATTGGTGGGCCATGCATTTGGCGACTTGGTGGATGTGATTCAAATCGTGGGCGACCCAGGTGGCGAGTAGCTCGCGGAGTTTGACGCTGCCTAGTACCGGGTGTTTTCCGGTAAGTTCGAGTTGTGCGCCGGTGATCCCCAGGTTGGTCAGATCGTCTAACGCTTCGCTGCGGACTTGTTCAAACTCGTCGAGCAATTCGGCAATCGTCTTGCCCTGGCTTTTTTCGTACATCGCATATCGATCGAATGGAACGAACGGTTCCGTATCCTGAGTTTCTAGGATTTGGCGGGTGCGGGTGATCCAATCGGTTTGATCACCATGAATTAGATGACCGACTACATCAAATGGGCTGAACGTATCGGCGCCGTAGTTATTTGATGTCCAATGCTCGGGCAGTGAGGAGAGCATAGCCTTAAGGACGCCTGGCGTGCGCGAAAGTACGTCAGCCGACTCCTCAAGATTGAAGTCGAGTTTGCTGGGCATGTCTTCAAGGCCCTCCGATCATTGCAAAATTGTGCGTGGCCGTTTGATCGCCAGCCACACGCCGAAGAGTACGACAACGATGCAAATCGATTTGATCCAGGTGGCTGGCTCGTCGAACAGCAGGTATCCCCAGATGTTCGTCGTTGGCGGGACGATGAGCAAGAACATGGCCGTCTTGCCGGCGCCGAGAATCCGGATGCAAGTGTTGAACGCCACGATGCCGAACGCGGTGGCTGCGACGCCCATGTACGAAATGCACCCCCACCATGCCCACGATTGCTCGGCGAGTTGGTAGAAGGGTTCTTCGGTCATCGCCCATGGCACGCAGGCCAAGATGCCGAAAGTAAAGACGTAGATGCTGGCCATCACTGGGTTGTACTTGCGGTAGAGATCGCGCCCGAGCAAGGTGTAGGCCAGCCATGCGAACGCTGCGCAAAGAATATACGTTTCGCCGCGTCCCCAGCCCGCCAGCGTCCAATTGCCTTTTTCGAGGGCGATGACGGTGATGCCGACGGCTGCGATGATCCCGCCGATGAAGGTGTTTATCGTGATGCGTTCGCCGAGTAACAAACCGGCGCAGATGTTGATCATGATTGGCAAGGTCGCGAGCACGATGCTCGAAATGCCCGCCGGCGCGAGCGACAAACCGCAGAAGAACAGGTAGTGGTAAATGGTGACGCAGAGCAAACCCAGAACGAACATCCAAGCGTAGTCGCGGGCGGGTACCTTGCGCAATCGTTTGATCAGAAACAGCATCGGCGTCAGTGCGATCACGGCGGTGACAAACCGAAACATTGAGACAGTCATCGGGCCATTCGGTGTGACGGTCATCACATACTTGCCGGCCACAAATGAAAACGACCAACTGATCGGGATGAGGGTGGCGATGATGTAATGCCGCAAGCGCGGCGCGTGCGTTGGCGACTTGGAAGCATTGACGGTTCGTTTTGACTGATTGATTATTTCTGCGGGAGTCGTTGGTTGCGACGCGTTTGCAACGTTGGAATCGGTCGACGCTTGGGTCATGTAAGCTTTCGGTACGCGAGGCTATAGATGGTGCGCCCTTCTTCACGGTACTTGATTTCGAAATTGGTCTGGGCGGATGCTTCGACGATTCCGAACTCGGGGTCGTCATATTCGGTACGTTCGATGCCCTTGGCTTGTTCCATCAATTCTGAAATCCACTCGAAGTATTCTGCGTGATCGGTTTGGATCGCCCAACGGGCACCGGGAATCAGGGAGCGGATCGCCGCAGCGATGAAATCTTTCTGAAAAAGTCGGCGACGGTGGTGGCGTTTCTTGGGCCAAGGGTCGGGATGGTAGATGTGCAGCGCCGAGAGGCAGCCGGGCGGGAGATGTTGGATGACGAAATCTCGGGCGTCGGTGCGCATGATGCGGACGTTCAGCGCGCCACGCCGGGCCATCCGGTCGGCAGCGAATTTGAAGTATTTGTTCGCCCACTCGATCCCCAGCAGGCGAAGATCGGGATTATCCAAAGCCCTTCGGAGGATGAATCCGCCCTTACCACAGCCGATTTCCAGTTCAAAGGGCCCGTTCTTTCCGAACGTGGATTGGGCGTCGAACAGGGTGTCCGCGGGCGGTGGGTTGGCGATGATGTCTTCGGTGGTGGCCATCACCGCCATCGTGTCGATGTCGACCGAATTCGTCAACCGGTGCGAGGGGTCGCGATTCGGTTTGCGATTTCGGTTCGCGGGAATTAAGGTTGTAGTGAGCCGGATGGGACGGCTGCGAGGCGACATGTCGGAATACTCCAAACAACTCGAAGCAAACCTGCAACGCATCCAGGGCGGTGTTCATGAGGCCTGCGAGAAAGCCAACCGCCGACCCGACGAAATCAAGATTGTGGCTGTCACCAAGTACGCCACGCTCGATGTGGTTAAAGACATTGTCGATCTGGGGCTTTCCGAATTGGGCGAGAGCAAGGCGCAGGAGTTAGCCGCCCGGGGCGAAGCGATTCACGAGTTCCTCTCCACTCGCGCCCGCGACATGCAAGCAGGAGCGATGCCGAGACCCAAGTGGCATATGGTTGGCCATCTTCAACGCAACAAGGTGCGATTGGTGCTGCCTTGGGTTGAGATGATTCACTCGGTGGACAGTTTGCGACTGGGTGAAGAAATCAGTGCCGAAGCCGTGAACCGCGACTGCGAAGTTGATGTGCTGATGCAGGTTAATTCTAGCAATGAGGCGTCGAAGTTCGGCGTGGCTGTTGGCGCTGCGACGCACCTAGCCGAGATGATCGCTACGCTCCCCAACGTCAATCTTTGCGGACTCATGACGATGGCGCCGCTGACCGATGATCGCGATGCGATATACGATTGCTTCATGCGTTGTCGCGAGCTTTACGATGAGATTACCCACGAGGTTGAAGTTGGCGAACACTTCCGTCATCTGTCGATGGGCATGAGTCGCGACTTTGACATTGCGATTGGCTGCGGGGCGACAATTCTTAGAATTGGTAGTGCGCTGACCGAAGGCCTGCCGACGACTGCGCCCGCAACAACTTGATCCCACCGGACTTGCCATCATTTTTCAAAATCCTTGACATGAAAGCACGGCAACGTTGATAATGCCGCCGGTTGCTGGTGGCTTGGCATCGGATGTGTCAGGCAGAATCGGGAATCCGGTGAGAATCCGGAACAGACCCGCTACTGTGACCGGGAACGAACGCTGCATAACGCCATTGTTCGCACACCTCGAAGGTGGTCGTCGCCGATTGGGGCGGCTTGCGATTGAGAAGGCGCGGCTAGTAGGACCGATTGACGCTTGTATACAAGTCTCAACTTGTATGACAAGTGTTGATTTGCCCGGAAGTCAGGAGACCGGCCAGTGAACCTTTCGCCTTCGGTTTGTACCCATTGAATCGGGCCGTTCGTTTTGCACGGGCGCTGATTTGCTGGGGCGGCTGAGGTTGGGGCCTTCGAGGATAAGGGCTCATGGCTATCTGCGCAAGATTCTCTTGGTGCGTTTCGCGCTTTAAACGCCATCTATTCTCTCAACCCATTGAAACTGCTTTCTGCTTGCGGGCGAGGTGTGCTGTCGATCGATGGCGTGGCTTGTTTGTGAAGTGGCGGTGGTTCACCTCTGTTGATGCAAACCGAAGCGGTCGTATGGCGCGCCCGAAGTGCGCGCATCGTGCGGCTGACGGTCGTGCCCGATTGGTTCGGGCCCATCAGGAGGTGGATCATGTTGTTGGGAAGAAGTCGGATTGGAATTGTGTTGTCGGTGTTGGTGCCATTGTGTGGCACTTTTGGAGTTTCTTCGGCGCGCGGCGCGCTGGCGTTCACGCCGTCTCCGGGTTGGTCGTCCAGCGAAGTGTGGTCGGGAACCAACGCATCGCATTTTGCGGTCGGTGACGACGGGTTTTATATCTACGGCGCTGAACAAGTTGGAACGGATGGGGGCGGAAACCCGACGCACCAGAACGTCGTGCGGCGGTTCGATGGTGTAAACACAATTGAGGTGGCTCGTTCGCCGGTTTTTTCGGGCAGCAACTATTCGCCGGATGCGATCACGATTGTGAATGGCGACGTGTATTGGGCCCACGTGCAGAGTTTTTCGCTCGGTGGGTCGGCCAACGTTTACAAGAGTTCGTTCGATGGGGCGAACTGGGTGACATCGTCGGTGCTGGATGAGTCGGTTGGCGCGAATGTGTTTAGCCTGTCGAGCGATGGTGATCGGGTCTATGGAGCGGGTGTTGATTCGACTGGAGGGAACGTCGCGTTTCTGTTCGATGATGCGGATGACTACACCGTGCTTGCGGATCTTGGCGGCGCCAGTGGTGGTTCGGGGTTCGACCCCGCTGGCAATTTTTACGCAGGATTTTTTGATTTTGTAAACGGTTCGACGGTCAGGAAATACTCAGCCGCCCAGTTGGCGGACCGGGCCAATGGGACGCAGACGACGCCATACGACGCGTCGGATGCGATCGATGGTTTCGCGGTGCCCGGGACTGGGTCGCCGGTGATGGAAAGCGACGGGGCGAGTTTATTCGGAGTGGAATTTGACGGGACGTTCACCAATTCAAGTCCATTCGCGTTTGATTTGTTGACGAACACGTCTGAGTCTCTGGGGGCGTTGTCGGGGGCGGCTACGAATAACCTGACGACTGATCTCTACGCTCGCGACGGCAATGTTTTCTTTATGGGGCGCGACGGATTTGGTCCGTTTGGTGACGCGACGATCTTTCAATTGGTGCCCGAGCCCGCAACGTTCGCCTTGCTCTTGTGTGGTGGCGGATTGGTTCTTGCCGGGCGGAGGCGTTAGAGGTGTTGTTCAAACGGTTGGCGGTGTTTTCCGGAAGGGAAGGTGGAGGATTGGGCGCTGGGCTTCGAGCGCAGCGCCCGTCCTCGCTGTTTCTGCTTGGTGTTTTGGTGTCGATCGGTTCAAGCGTCGTGCGAGCGGACAGCCCATTCGCTACAAACGTGTTGGACTACGGACCTGCGCCGGGGCAATTCGTGAACGACTCGCAACTTAACGACGCCAACAAATCGTTGGGGGCACCGAGTGGCGGTGGAAGCGGCGAGGGCAACGAGTTGGGCGTGGTGACGTTGGGTGGGTTTGGCGGCACGATCACGCTGGCGTTCGATCACACAGTGCGTGACGATCATGCCAATCCCTTCGGACTCGATGCGATCGTTTTTGGCAACGCGTTTTGGGCGGCTGCCAATGCCAACCGGCGTTGGGCGGAAACCGGCATCATCGAGATCAGTCGTGACGCGAACAGCAACGGGTTGGCTGACGATCCTTGGTTCTTGATTCCGGGGTCACATGTGACCGATCCGGTGGGTCAATATTCGGTGATGACTTGGGACAGTGATCTTGGCGATGGTACGTTCCCGCCAGCCAATCCATTTTGGGTGCCAGCCGGCAGTTCAGGGACGTGGACCACTGAGGGGTATAAGTTGCAAGGGGCACCGTTTGACGGACCGGTCCTTGAGAATCCCAATGGGCTGGCAGCCGAGGTGGAAGGCGTGTTCGGTTTCGCCGATCTGTCGCCGGTGGCATTGCTGCCCGACGGCATCGACGCGGAAGATTTCTATGTTCGGCCCGACGATGCATTGAAGGTCGGGTTGACGGACGGCTCGGCTGGTGGTGATGGATTTGATATCGCGTGGGCGATCGATCCCGCGACAGGTGCGGATGCCGAGCTGGATGGATTCGATTTTGTTCGGATCACGACGGCTGTCGATTTCATCGCGGGTGCATTGGGTGAAGTGTCCACGGAGATTGATGCCGTTGCGGATGTCGCCGAGACGTTTGCGGGCGATGTTGATGGTGATGGTGATGTTGATTTGGATGACCATGCGTACTTTGTCGAGTGCCTTCAAGGTCCGGAATCCTCCGTACCGACGAGTCCGTGTCGGCCACTCGATTTTGATGATGATGGCGATGTTGATCTTGTTGATGCCTGTGGTTTTCAAATCGTGTTTGGGATGCAAGCGCCGTGAAGCCTGGAACTAATATGCCGATTCGACATTCGGGTGCCCCATCCTTTCAGGATGGGGGACTGATGAGTATTGATTCGGTGTCTCGTTTTCTTCAGTCCCCCACCCTGAAGGGCGGGGCACCGGCACCCGTTTCTGCGTTTACTTTGGTCGAATTGCTTGTGGTGGTTTCGATTGTTGCGCTGCTGCTTTCGATTCTCTTGCCTTCTTTGCGTGGGGCGCGAGAGGAGGCCAAGGCTACGGTTTGTGCTTCCAATGTGCGGCAGATCGCGCTGGCGAATCTTGGTTATTCGACGGAGTACAACGGGCGGTTTTGTCCGGGGGCGTGCGACTTTCTTGAGAACAAGAATCGTTGGCATGGGAAGCGCGAGACGACCGGGGAGCCGTTTGACGGTCGCGAAGGTCCGTTGGTGCCATATCTAGGCACTGAAGGGGCGATTCGTTCGTGCCCTTCGTTTCGCGATCCGCTCGATCAGCCAGCCGCTTTCGAGCGGGCAAGCGGTGGGTATGGTTACAACCTAGCCTATTTGGGGCGAGAGCTGCGCGACATTGGTTACGGGTTCTATGCGGTCGAAAGCGACAAGACCGGCGTGCAAAGTGAACGCATTAAGCGACCCGCCGACACGGTGATGTTCGCGGATACCGCGTTTGCAGTGAATACGGAAGGGGCGGCTGAGTATAGTTTTGCGGAGCCACGTTTCCTGCCAACCAACCCATCATTTCGGTCGGACCCATCGATTCACTTCCGGCACGTCAAGAAGAAGGCGAACGTCGCGTGGGTGGATGGCCACGTGGATCGACGAAAGCTGACGTTTTCCTGGTCGAGCGGGTTGTATTTGGGCAGACCGGAAGCGTACGACATTGGTTGGTTTGGCGATGCCGATGACAACAGCTATTTCGATTTGGAGTAGAACGTTTGAAAGCGTTCGATGCGTTTGTTACCTACGACGCCGAGCCCGTTTGAACTGTACGATCGGCGCGGCGAACATGGCCATCAGTAGCATGGCGGGTGAGCCTGCACCGCAAAATAAGTCAAACGGTAAAAGCACGTCGCCGGGGATGTTACCACCATCACCGCCACCGATGTCATCGCAGAGCGGGCTGTCGTCGATAAAGTCGCAAGCATCGCAGCCCGTGTTGATGCGATCTTCGGGCAGGATGCCGCTGTCAAACGGTTCGCCCGTGAATGTGTCGACCTCGACCACTGTTCCCACCAATGATGTCCAGAAGACGGCTGGTAGTCCGTCGCCGTCGTCTAAGAATTCGACGAAGCCTGACGGCTCGCCCCGATACAACACTTCGTCATTGCTGGTGACGATCAGATCGGAGAGGATGGCGTCGGCACCTGACACGATGACCATTTCGCCGGTATCAAACAGCGAGACTAGTTCAGCATTGGATGCGTTGATCACACCGCACTCGGCGCCGGAAACAAAATCTTCAAAAATGATCCAGTCTTCGTTGACGACTCCGCCCAGCGCGGTGGCTGTCGAGATCGAACACAAAAGGGCGGCAAGTGCGATTCGCAAGTTGGTGGTGGATTTCATCACATGGATTCCTGTTTAGACTGTGGCTTCAGTTGACCCCAAGGATCGCAGAAAACCAAGTGTTTGGAAAGTTCCGACGAATTAATTCGCCCTGAGCAACCGTTGCCCACGCGTGAAAATGTGGCTTGATGCAGTTGTGCTGGAGTGTAGCGCTCGGCGCTTCAATCGACAATTCCTGACAATTGCAACGGCGTTGGCGGCTTGCTAGGCTTCAATTCGTGTGAGTGCCACTTCAAGCGTAGTAGTCGGTCTAAATTTCTCCATCAAGGAACACAAAATGTTTCGCAGATTTTCTTCTTCGAGAGTTTCGAATTCTTTCACCCTGCTGGGCTTGGTCGCGTTTCTGTTGGCGGCGTCGCCGCAGTTGGCGAGTGCGGCTGGCATGACGGCGAAGGATGTGGCCCGGATCGAATCCGTGTCAGCCGTGGCGATGTCGCCCGACGTGCAGCACATTGCTTACACGCTTTCGGTGCCGCGCGAGCTTGGTACGGACGACAACGGGGGGGCATGGTCGGAGCTTCACGTGTGCGATTTGTCCGGCAAGTCGCGGCCTTTCATTACGGGCGAGGTCAGCATCGGTCGCATTCAATGGAAGCCAGACGGTTCTGCGATTTCGTTCGTAGCCAAACGCGGCGACGACAAGCATAGTGCGATTTATGCGATTCCCGTCGATGGCGGTGAGGCTAAGAAGATCGTCTCGCATGAAGCCGGCATCGGGGCATACGATTGGGATGCGTCGGGCGAGCGTATTGCGTTTGTGGCGAAGGAGAAGAAGGACAAGGACAAAAAGGATCTCGAAGAGAAGGGATTCAATCCTGAGATTTATGAAGAGGATCTGAACTTCTCGCGCGTTTGGATTTCGGGCACCGACCCGGAAAACGATGAAGATCCGCGTAAGTTGGAACTCGATGGTTCGGCGACGGCTGTCTATTTTTCGCCTGATGGAAAATCGCTCGCGGTCAAGATGGCCAAGACGCCGTTAATCGATCACCAGTACATGTTCTCGAAGATTCACGTGGTTGATGTCGAGTCGGGTACGGCGTCAGCCGTGATCGAGAACGTTGGGAAGTTGGAAGCGGTGCGATGGTGTCCTGATGGCAAGTCGCTCGCGTTTCTCGCTGGCGAAGACTTGAATGACCCATCTGCGGGCCGGTTGTTTACGGTGAGTGCGTCGGGCGGTGCTTTCAAGCAGGTTGCGCCGGACTATCTGCCGAACTTTGCGAGCATCGAATGGCAAAATGCCAACACCATCATGTTCCTTGCCAACGACGGTTGCCTGACCGCGTTCGGTCGGGTGAACAAGGATGGATCGGATTTCAAAATTGTGGTGGAACCCGGTGGTCCGGTGATGGGCCGGCTGTCTTTGTCGAAGGACGGACAGTCAGCCGCGTTTGCTGGGAGTGCCCCGACACATGCCCCTGAGTTGTTTGTGATGAAGCACGGCGAAACGAGCCCGCGCCGCTTGACCCATCACAACGAATGGTTGAACGACGTCGAGATGGCCAAGGAAGAAATCGTTCGGTACAAAGCCCGCGACGGCGAGACCATCGAGGCGATCTTGGTTCATCCGCTCAATGAGAAACCAGGCGTGCGCTACCCGCTCGTTTTAGATGTGCATGGTGGGCCCGAGTCGCAGGTGCAGCTCGGATTTTCCACCCGATATGCCAGTCCTGGGCAGATGGCGGCAGCGATGGGGATTGCGGTGTTGCGACCGAACTATCGCGGTAGCACCGGGCGCGGCGTGGCGTTTGCCAAAGCCCATCAGAGCGATTACGGCGGAAAAGAATTCGACGACCTGATCGACGGAGTGGATTACCTGATCGAAAAAGGTCTTGTGGACAAGGATCGCGTTGGCATCACCGGTGGATCATACGGCGGGTTCGCGACGGCATGGTGTAGTACGAAGCACACCGATCGGTTTGCGGCTGGCGTGATGTTCGTCGGGATCAGCGACCAGATTTCCAAGTCGGGTACGACCGACATCGCCGAGGAGATGTATCTCGTTCACGCCCGCAAGCGTATTTGGGAAGACTGGCAATTCTTCCTCGAACGCAGCCCGATCTATTACGTCGAACAAGCCCGCACGCCTCTGTTGATCCTCCACGGTAAAGAAGACCCGCGCGTGCATCCGTCGCAATCGATGGAACTCTATCGCAATCTCAAAATTCTCGGGAACACGCCGGTGCGGTTGGTGTTGTATCCGGGCGAGGGGCACGGCAATCGCAAAGCCGCAAGTCGCTACGATTACAGCCTCCGGATGATGCGCTGGATGAAATCGTTTTTGCAAGACAGCGCGAAGGAAGCGCCGCCATTTAAGATCGATTACGAACTCGAAGATGAAGACGACGAGGGCGACGATGAACCTGAGACGCCCGAACCGTCGGATGAATCTTGACAACAATTGGATTCAGCTTCTGGACCCTGGATCTTGCCAGCGAATTGACAGCGCCAAATACTCGTGCAGGTCCACGCCAGTAGTGCGATCGCGCCAGCGGTCTTGATCGAATCGGGCACGAACGATTCGTGCATGTTGTGGGCGGTCAATGTGAACCCTTGCACGTTGAACAGCCAATCAACGCAAAGACCCGCGCCCACTGACACGCACGCAATGGACGCCAGATAGACGGCGACGGTTCGCGTGCCCAGTTGTTTGCGCAGCATGCCAACCGCGCCAATGTTGGTAGCCGGTCCGGCGAGTAGGAACACCAGGGCAGCCCCCGGACTCAAGCCTTGAGCGATCAGGGCGGCGGCGACTGGCGTTGACCCTTCCGCACATACGTACATGGGAATGCCCACGACCAGCATGATGAGCATTGCCAGCACGGGTCCGCGCATGATGGCGTCGATCAAGACGCTTGGCATCCAAACTTGAATGATCGCTGCGACAACGAAACCGACAAACATCCAGAATACGATGTCGTCGAAGACTTTGACGAACGCGTGACGAAGTCCGTCGGCAAATGTGACGGATGCTGGTTGTGACGTTTCGGTTGAAGGTGAGGAATCGCTGCAGCAACAATGACATGCGGGCGCGGCATCTTGCGGCGTTGTTTCGGCGAGCTTCCTCGAAAACAACACTTCAAGGATGCCCGCGACGAGGGCGGTGATGCACGAAGCCAGCGGGCGGATGATGGCCATCACCGGTCCGATGAGCGAGTACGTGAGCATCACCGATTGGGCGCTGGTTTCGGGAGTCGAGATTAAGAACGAAAGCGTCGCGCCCTTGCTGGCTCCTTGTTTGCGGAGGGCGATCGCTGCTGGCAGCACACTGCATGAACAAAGCGGCATGGGCAAGCCAATCGCCGACGCGAGTAGAACTGGTCGCAAACCGTCGCCGCGAAGAAGGTCGCCCCAACGACTGCGACTCATCCACATATGAAGAAACGCCGCGATCAACAACCCGACGAGCAGAAACACCGCCGATTGCCGAAGCATCTCCCAAGTCGCGTTGACGATGGCCCAAGTTGGACCGGTGACATCGGAAAGTACGGCGAGCGTTTTCATGCCAAAGAGTCTAGCGCGCCCGGTTGAATTTTGCGATGCTGGGGATTGACACGAAGATCATTGCTGGGTCGTTGGTGCGGTTGGCGGGGGTGATTCTTCAAGGTTTGCGACGACATAGATGCCACGAATAACAACGGTGAGCAGTGCGGCTAGAAAGATGATTCCGACGATCATGCGCGACCAGCCATGCGCCCCCATGCCGCTGGGGGATTGCGGATTGGCCTGCTGCAGTGGGTCGGGATCGGGTTGAGGTGATGTCGGGGCAACCATGCCAAGATTCTATGCGCAAGCGGTCCGATTGGCTACGGTTTGCAACGTCCAGAAATATGAAGCGTTGACCCGTCGGCGTGACGCATGGGGCGATAACCGATTCAGATTGTCGGTCCGATTCTGGTTCGACGTTCACGTCCAGCCGACACTTATATTAAGAAAGATAGTGAACCATTCGTGGGGTTCGCGCGCGCAGGTGTGCGCATCGGCTGCTCTTATGCTCTATATCTGGTGGAATCTCAGGCGACTGCGATCAACTGAGTCATCGGTGCGCGCGAAGGGAATCTCGATGCTGCTGAAGCGCGAGAACTCGGCGGCCGTCCTGCCCCTTTGCGATTTGCTTGCGGACGAAGATCGAAGCATCCGCATCTTAACCGCCCAGGCGCTGGGCAAGTTTGCCGATCGGCGGGCTGTTGAACCGCTCATCGCAGCATTATTCGAAGAGAAGTTTTGGGATGTGCGCGATGAGATTGTTGAAGCGCTGCGTCTGATTGGCGACCCAAAAGCCGTAAACGAACTCATTCTGCTTCTGGAGAATGACAAAGATGACCTGAGCCTCAAGCAATTCACCGCGTGGGCGCTGAAGAAGTTTGGATGGGAGCAGCTTTCCGGCGAGCAGCAGGCGTCGGTTTGTATTTTGCGGGACGAGTGGGATGGCGTCGTGCCGCTCGGCGGGGTGGCGGTGAAGCCACTGGTCAACGCGGTTCGCAATGGGACGCAGCATGTTCGACGGATCGCGGCTGACTCGCTTGGGAAGATTGGTGATGTGGCCGCTATTTCGGCGCTGGTGGCGCTTCTCAATGATGAGGATTCCGGTATACGCAAAGCCGCCGCGGCGGCCGTCGTGCAGGTGGCGAAGGATCGAGATGATGCCGATTTGCAGACCAAGGCCTTGATCGCGTTGGAGCAGTGGTCGGCGATTTCGTCCATCGGCCCCAGCGCTTTTAATGAAGTCTTTGAAGCCACCAAGTCGAGCGATGTTGCTGTTCGTCAGCAAGCCATTCGAGCGCTGGGAATGGTGTCGGGCACACCGGCCATCAAAGCCTTAATGAAGTACTTGCGCAGCAGCGACACGCTCATCCGACGTGCGGCGGCGGAAGGCTTGGAGCGGGCCAAGGAACCCAAGACAATCCCGGTTCTGGTGGCGGTATTGACCGACGATGATACCGAAGTGCGGCACTCAGCCGCCCGTGCACTTCGGAAGGTCGAGTGGAATCCAACGAACCGCGAGCAGCACATTGCGCTGGCCGTCGCTGGACAAGAGTGGATGGAAGCTGCCAAGTTGGGGCAAGCCGCATTGGCACCTTTGATGAATGCGTTTCAGGATGCCAGCCACCGTCCCAAGGTGATGGGGGCGCTGGTTGAACTTGGCGATTTGGCTGTTGATCCGCTGGTCGAACTGCTTGCGACTGATGATGACGGGCCGGGCGGTTCGTCGCTGCGGTTGACCACGGTTGAAACGCTCGGAAAAATCGGGCACCGCAAAGCCATCCCCGCACTCGAGAAGATGATGGGCGATCCCGAGCTGGCGATTCGCCGCGCGGCGGTCGATTCGCTGAGGCACCTGGGATGGGTTCCCGCGAATGCCCTCGCCCAAGCCGACATGGCCATCGCGATCGAGGATTGGACAAAGTTGTTGCAGATCGGAGCCCCCGCATTTCCGCGGATGATGGATCTCCTTCAGGATGACGCCCGGGCTGGTCAGGCGTGTCGGGTAATCGAAAAGCTACTCGCTGGTGACGATGCCAAACAGGTGTCGCCCGAGTATCTACACGCCTTGGCTGGAATGACGACGGCACCGACGCGAGCGGGCGGCATTCAGGGTCGCCACGCATCCGGTGGCAAGACGCTCAACGCGACGGTGGCCAAGCGGCGACTCACGCAGTTGGCCCGATCTGAACTCAAACGACGCAACGTTCCTGTCTAGCCGATCCGGCTGAACCCATCCTCGGTTTCCCTTGTCAGCAAAATCTCAAAAATCCGCATCTCGCTTGAATCGGCGGTATGTCGCGATGCCCTGTGGTGCATTTGCAAATCGAACCGGAGGGGCGATACTAGTCCGCTGGCTGCTGCGGGATCGCGGTGGCTTGTTCGAGCCGCATTTCATGGTGCAGTCGCGCGTTGCGATGCGCGGTCTAATCAATTCAGGAAACCGACGTCATGAGCATTCTTGTTGATCGCAATACGAAAGTGATATGCCAGGGAATCACTGGCCAAGCCGGCGCATTTCATACGGCGCAGAGTATCGAATATGGCGCGAAGTTTGTCGGTGGGACATCGCCCGGCAAAGGTGGCACCAAGTCGGAGCATGGCCTACCGGTGTTCAACACGGTTGCGGAAGCGGTGAGCACGACGGGGGCTGAGGTATCGATGGTTTTCGTGCCGCCGCCATTCG
>BQJS01000002.1 GCA_021604825.1 Phycisphaerae bacterium
CTCTACCCACTCGGCCGTAAGCTCCATCGGGTCGGGATCGAGCAAGACCATCGCATCGTACTCAAACAACTCCTCAGCCGACTCCGGCAAATGGTCAATGATGACGTTGCCATCCCTCGCCGCATCGTCGTCTGCCGATTGCAGCCAGCAACTCACTTCAAACGTGTCGTCGCGCTCCAGCAAGCGGGAAACATAGCGGTACTCCCAACTCGGAGCGCCAGCCACCAAGAGCACGCGAATCTTGTTGTCCACCACGTTGACGGTGATCTTGCGGCTGTTGTCATCGCTGACCGATTCATCCTCGCTCAGCGGAACCTGCACTTGATACACGAAGCGCCCGACCAATTCCTGGCGATGTTTGAACGACAACGGCTCAGCCGTGTTGTCCTCAGCCAAGGTCAATTCCTGCGACGCGACCACCCGTCCTTCGCCCAGCGAACCGGCTTGTTTTTCGACAAGCTCGACGGTTACCTTCTGACCGACCATCCCCTGGGCGCTGATCTGCGTGACGATTGCGAACGGGTCCTGCGTAAACACGTTGTCCGGCGCGATGACTTCAGCCACCCGGACATTTCGCGGGGGGGCTGCATTGCCCACGCCGACGATGTGCAGCGGAATTTCGTGATCCTGGGCGAAGCGTGCGATGTCCTCATACGAGTCGCCGCGATTGATCCCACCGTCGGTCAGCAGCACCACGCCCGCCACGGGTGATCGGTCGGCTTTCTCGATGGACTGCCGGACAGCCCGCCCGATGTTGGTCATCGCACCAGCCGCTTGAAAACGGGTGGTCAAAGGTTCGTCACCGCTGGCGTCTAGGACCGGTGATGCTTGGTTGGCCGGCGTGTCGGATTTCTCCGATTGTGACTTGGTGTTGGACTCCGTCTCGCGGGCCGCCCGGATGGTGTACTGCGTTTGCACATTCTCGGCGAACGTATGAACCTTGACGCGATTATTCTCAGCCAGCCCGCGTAGAAATCGGTTCTCGTCACTGCTAAGCAATTCGTCGATGACGTCGCTGCGCCGCACGGGTTTCTCGGATGCGTCGGCGACAACGCTTTTGACCCGTTCGAGATCTTCGGTGCGTCGGTAGCGGTCCTGCAAATCCATGCTCGCCGATGAATCCACCAGAACGAGCGTATATGAACTGACCCATCGGTGCAGGTAGGTTGCGAGGATCGGCTCAAACAAAATCGTCAGCAGGCATAGCATGACGCAGATGCGCAGGGTGGCCATCACCATCCGCACGCGCAGACTCGCACCGATGCGACCCTCGCGCCGATAGAACCAGATGATGGCATAGACCAGTAGCGCCGCGATCAACATCGTCGCCACGGTCCACCATCCGGTGGGCAGCGCTGCGAATTCAAGGCGGCGCTCGACCTCAACGTGGTCCACTTGGCCCAATAGGTTGTTGCAAGCTCGCAAATTCATGCCAAAGCGTTAATCCAATTCGCCAATATCAAGTGCGCCCAAATCGCCACGCCATCACTTGTTCGATCATCAGCAGACTCATTGCCGCGACCAACAGCATCGGCCAAAGTTCTTTTCGCCCACCCTCGGTTTCATCCGTCTCAATCGCGACGCCCTCGATGTATTCGACTATCAAGCCGTCGAGTGAGCGGCGAAGGTCGTCTTCAGTCGCGGGCGATAAATCGCTTTCACGCGCGTCAACGTTCACGGCAAAGCGCCGGGCCACACTTCGCCCGTCGCGCCGACGGAGTTCAAAACTGTAGATGCCAGCTTGGGCGGTGTGGGCCCAACTGATCTGCATGCCCTTGCTGCCATCGGTCGAGGCGACGACGTCCTCGTCTTCCTGTTGCGGATAACCCGGCAGGCGAAGCGTCGCTTGCGGTTCGTAGTCGGATGGGTTGAGGGCAAAGGTCAGCGGCTTGCCGACGGTGGTTGATCGATTGGCGTCGCCGGCTCGGGCGAGATGCTGGGTGATTTCGAGCATCCCGATGACGTAGCTGGCATCCCGCGCCCAATCGTTCCATTCCAGATCGCACGTTGAAGTAAAGAGCAGCACCCGCCCGCGTCCGAACGTGCGCTCCATGATCGCCGGCGTGGATTCATCATCGTCATAGCGGGCGATCACCGTGGTCGGTGCCCGAGCGGTTGCATCGGTGTTCTGTTCGTCGGGCGCGAAGGTCGCCGGCTCGGTCGCAAAGTACTGAAAGAAATTGACGCGATCAAGAAACGGATTCACCTGCCCGGAAAACACGCGCACCACCGGATGCAGGAAATCACTTGGGGCAAGGTGTACGCCCGCCTCCTTCGCCCGCACGATGGCTTGCAGCGAAGCAGGGAGCAGCCCCTCGCCATCGCGATACAACGTCGAATTGTACGCCAGCGGGTCGGTCACCTGATCGCCAAGAAATATCGCAAGCCCGCCGCCCGCAAAAACAAAGCGATGCAAGTCGTCGGCGATCGGTTCGCTCACCCGATAGAGATTGGCGAGGATGATCAAGTGGTAGTCGTCCAGCGATGTGCCATCTAGCGCTGATTCGTCGATCACATCCACTTGGTTACCACTGAACACATCGCCCTCGGGTCGAAGCGCCGTCGTCAGCAAGTGCGTTTCGTCGAGGTACGAATCGGTGGACGGTTCACCATTGACCACCAACACCCGCACGCCATCAGTGGCTTCGAGAGCGAGATAGCGGGTGTCGTCAATCGCCAATCGATCGGGACTCGCAGACACCGCAATCGAAGCATCGCCAGCCCGTTGAATCACCGATGAAATGGCGGCTGCGATCTTTCGTCCGGCGGGGATCGGGTCGGTTGGCATTGATCCGACACCCGAGGCGTCGTTGGCGATCTGCAATTCGAGGGCATCGGCGTCCAACGTCCCAAAATTGTTGATGGTCGCTTCGAGTTGGGCAGCCACCCCGGTCACCACTTGGCGCTGCTTCGACTGCAATTCAGTGATCGCCACGTTCTGCGGCGAATCGTCACCCACATCGACCAGCACCACGCGAACATCGCGATCCTCATTGGACCAGTCCGCAAGTTCGCCAGCCAGCGAACCGGAAGCGGCGCCACCCTCACCCGTTGCAGCATGGGCTGTCAGCCAATCGACTTCTTGAAAATCGCTGATCACGTACAGCACGCAACTCAACACCCCGTCATCACCATCGAGCAGTTTTCGCACATTGGTCATACAACGCTCGACGGATTGTGATCGCTGCGTCGGTTGCATCGCTTCCAAACGTGCGAGGAGCAATTCGTATTGACGGTCGTCGAGTACGGCCCCTTCAACGATCGGGTTTTCGGGTTCGGTGGAGCGAATGAGCGTGACGGTATCGTGCGGCGCATGGTCGCGGAGACGTTGCAGCAGATTGCGGACGCTCGACTTCATGTCGTCGAAGATCGTCCGATCGTTGGCCTGGTAGCCCATGCTGAATGAATCGTCGAGTACAAAGATGCGCTCGGTTCGTTGCGAGCCCCCCAAGAGGGCGGCCATCCCCGACGGTTGAATGAACGGACGCGAAATCAAAAGCCCGATCAGCAGGACCGCAAGGCATCGAAGAGCCAGCAGGATGAGTTCTTCCATCCGCACACGTTTGCGATTCTGCTTGTCGGCATCCATCAAAAACGACATCGCCGCCCAGCGGATGCGCTGAAAGCGCCGACGGGCCAACAGGTGGATGATGATCGGCGCACTCATCGCCGCCGCCCCGCCCCAAAAGAGGGCAGGGTTAACCAAGGCGGCAAGGATGAGCGTTGACGTATTCATTCAATTCAGGCGATGGAGATTAGGCCATCGATCTTGTCTGGTGCATTCGGTTGGAAAGAAAGCGCGTCAGTACAACGTCGAGCGGGTCAGCCGTACTGATCTGTGCGTAGTCGATTCGGCTGTTGAGGCAGATGCCTTGTATTTCATGGATAAACGCTTGAACCCGCTCCAGGTATGCCGATCGCAATGACTGCGGGTCGGTTAAGATTTCATCCGTGGAATATTCAAGCCCTTCAAACAGTGTCCGATCGGTGAAGGGGAATTCGAGTTCGTCTTTGTCGAGCACATGAAAGACCATCACGTCGTGGTGCCCGAATCGAAAGCGCTCCAACCCGTCTTTCAATTCTTCGATGTCGGTCAAGAGGTCGGAGATCAACACGACCATGCTGCGTTTGGGCAGTTGATCTGCGAGGTATCGAAACAAAACTTTGGTCTGCGTTTCTTCCGTCGGAGCCGTCTGCTCGATCATCTCGACCATGTTGTGCAGTTGTGCTTGGTTCGTGCTGACGGGGAGGTTGTTTCGTATTTCATGATCGAACAGAACAAGTCCCGCACCGTCTTGCTGCTTGACCATCAGATATGCCAGACTGGCTGCGATGGTCGAGGCGTACTGCCACTTGTTCATGCGATCTTCAACGTGGTGCGCCGGATACTGCATCGAGCCGCTGGCGTCGAGCAGCAGGTACGCCCGCAGATTCGTTTCGACCTCGTACTGCTTGATGTAGAAGCGATCGGCTTTGGCGTAGACCCGCCAGTCCAGATGGCGCAGATCGTCTCCGGGCACGTATTCGCGATGGTCGGCGAATTCGATGCTAAACCCGCGATAGGGGCTTCGATGTAGGCCGCTGAGAAATCCTTCCACAACGTGCCGCGCCCGAAGCTCCAACCGCGTGATCTTGTTGAGCGTCTTAGGTTGAAAGTAGTCGGTTGTAACCATCTTCACCCTTCAATACGGTTTCGTTGGGGTCGAGCATGCTCAACAATTCTTCGATGACGCGGTCGGTTGAGTAGCCGTCAGCACTTGCGGAGAAACTGGTGATGATGCGGTGTCGCAATACGGGAAGCGCGCATCGGCGAACGTCCTCGAACGATACGTGATGACGTCCGTGCAATGCCGCACGTGCCTTTGCACCCAGTACCATCGCCTGCACCGCACGCGGTCCTGCTCCCCAGGTCAGCATCTTGCGCACGATTTCGGGGGCATCGGGTTCGTTCGGCCGAGTCATCCGCGCCAGGTCCAACGCATGGCGCATGATTTCCGGCGCGATTGGGATACGTCGCACCGCGTGTTGGAAGCGGAGAATTTGCTCGCCGGTGAACACCTGCTCGACGTTGATCTCTTTGTCGACGGTGGTCGTCTCCGCGATGCGCAATTCTTCTTCATACGTGGGGTACTTGACGAACACCTTGAACATGAAGCGGTCCTGCTGGGCTTCGGGAAGCGGATAAGTGCCTTCCTGTTCGATGGGGTTCTGCGTCGCAAGTACGAAGAAGGGCGATGGCAGCGGGTGTACGTTTGACCCAACCGTCACCTGTCGTTCCTGCATCGCTTCGAGCAGCGCGGCTTGTGTTTTGGGTGGCGTGCGGTTGATCTCGTCCGCGAGAATCACGTTGGCAAACACCGGTCCCGTAACGAATCGAAACTCGCGATGCCCGGTGGTTTTGTCTTCCTGCATCACCTCGGTCCCGGTGATGTCCGATGGCATCAGGTCGGGCGTGAACTGTACGCGATGAAATGAAAGCGCCAGGCATCGCGCCAGCGTCGAGATCATCAATGTCTTCGCCAAACCCGGGACGCCTTCAAGAATGACGTGTCCGTTGGCAAACATTGCGACCATCAACTGATCGACGACGGCATCTTGACCGACGATGATCTTGCCCAATTCTGACCGAATGCGGTTGTAGCCATCGGTCAATTCGCGGATCAGCTCGGCATCATCCGGTTGCGTTGGCACGTTCTGCGGCGCTTCACTCATGGCGTTTCCTCTTTGATGTTCAGCATGGGCTCTTCGGTTTCACTGCTCCATGCTGCTTTCGATATCTTCAACTAACGTTGCATGATCGGTATTCGGTTGTAAGGCAATTGCAGGATGATCAGCGCCAGGGCTGTACCGTACGGCTTGCCCACACCATCACCCATCCACGACCCGTCTTCACCTTGCTTGCTGAGCAGCTTGTCGCGGATCTTTGGAAAGTATTCGTCCCACGCCTTCGCGTCGCCAGCCAGGTACAGCGCCTGCGCATAGTATAGGTGGGCGTAGTAATAGTGACCGATGTTCTTGTTGCCCGGGCCGATCGTGCTGCGACAATACCGCAGGGCTTTCTTGGCCATCGGGTTGTCGTAGTCGCCGGCATTGAACCAGCAGCAGATCGCGGCGGCGGTGATGGGCGGGCGCGACGGTCCCGGGTTGCGGGCGCGATACGCGATGCCGCCATCCGATCGAAACGAAATCTTGAGGTAGTCGAGCGCTTGATCAATCACACTCTTGGGCACGCTGATGCCACCATTGCGACATGCTCGCAAGCCCTGCAACTGCGTAATCGTAACCGAACCTTCATCCGTTCCGCCATCGGGTTGATAAATCCATCCACCCAGATTGCTTTGGGCCTGCGCGGTCAGCGCCACAGCCCGCTTCAAGATCTCGTGAATGCGTTGCTGTCGATCGACGTCTTCGGTCATGCCATAGACTTCGCCGAGAAACAGCATACTGAACCCATGGCCATACATAGGTCGATTGCCGTCTTCTTCGCGCAGCGCGATCAACCCGGTGTTCGTCGCACACGAGAGCAAGAAATCCGTCACGCGATCGACGTTCGCGGCGTACTTGCCCTGCGTCGGCGTGCTTCCGTTCATGAGCAGCGCCAACCCACCCAGCGCCGACATCGAGACGGGATACGTTCCATATCCGGTGCGATTGCGCCAAGCCCCTTCGCGCCCCTGCGTGCTGACGAGGTACTCCAAACCCTTCTCGATGGCCGCTTCCGTTTCGGCATTGATGTGCTTGGGGCGCGGTGCGGGTGGTGGCTTTGCCGGTTCGCTCGGGTCGGCCCCCAAACTGGCTGGCCAAGCAAGCATGACCGCGACTATTAATCGAGTGAATCGATGGTTCAAGGCCAGATCTCCGTATCGCGCGTCGAACCGATTTCGTCGGTTAGAGGGACGCTCAATAATCCTTGCTTTGCGCCCAAGATAAATTGTCCGGGCCACAATCCAAATTCGCCAGACAACGCGTAATGACTGGTCAGGTGCATTCGGGTTCGCACCGGTTCGCCGATGGTTTCACCAGTGCGTTTGTCGATCAATTCTATCGCCAGCTCGCCGCGACTCCGCACCAGCGGGCTTTCGGAATCGACATCGACGCGCCGCAACACCGGCATGACTTTTTCCGCAAGTGTGAGTTGTTTCCATAGAGCGTGGCGATTCAAACCGACTTCGCCCAAGTACTCGCGCTTCCAGACCATTTGACTGGTGTTGATGTCGAAGCCGTACAAGTTCGGTGCATCACCGCGCGACTTTTCGGTCATGGGCATTATGACAAGGCGATCATCGAGCAGCACGCCCTCCGAATAACCCTTGGTCCCTTTGGGGACGGACACATTCGTTTGTTCGTCACCTGATAGCGCATCGACGAGTATGACGCGACCTTTGAAACAACTGATGCCGATGAATCCGTCGCCGGGTTTGAAAAGCCACCGGAGCTCATCAGGCGTGGCGTATCGCCAATTCAACTCACCCGAACGGGCGCTATAGCAAACGACATCCGTGGGGCCATCCGGTCCAATCAAATGCCCGTTTTCATAGATGACCGGAATCGCCGTGTCGTCCGCATCCGGTTGGTTGAATTCGACGGTGCTGAGCAGGCGGCCAGTCTTTAAACTGTATGTCGTGACTTTGCGGCGGCGATTGTCGAGCGTGATGCACAGTCCATCTTTGACTAATAGGCTGTCGATTTTTTCACGGGTCAGCACACGTTCCCACTGCACATCGTTCGCATCGATCAACGACGAACACGTCAGCACACCCCGGCGAAGCGCCGCTACCAGCCGTCCTTCGCCTACACCAACCAACCGATCGCGAATCGCCAAATGACGATTTGATCCACTGTCTTCATACGCGACGCCCCAGAGACGCCGGCCCGTGCGAACACCCACGCCAAAGAGTCCGTCTTGTCCGTTGATCACAGCGATCTGTTTTTCGCACGTCAAACGGGGGTGCATTGGCCCTTCTTCGCCAACTTCCTCATTCGCTTGCTGCACCGAACCCAACAGTCGAAGCGATGCGTTCCATGACTCCGAACCGTCGGACCGATTGATCGCCTCCAGGCGCGTTCCCGATGTCATAAACAGCAAGTGATCGCCGAACGCGGATGACACCGCCTGCGAATGCGTGAACATCCCGTCACCGTTGCGGTTTCGATTGACACTGATCGCCGGCGACTTCCAGCGAAAGGATTCTGGCTGATTGACGAATGCACCTTCCGCGACGAGGCGCGGGTCCAAGGATTCGCGCAACCGTCCAACTTCGTCTAGCATCGAAACTGCCGCGCCGTCCTGGTTGGTGATATCTTGACGGGCAAACTCCGTTTCCATCCGCGATAGCAACTGCGATGCGTCGAAGTGCATGCGCTGATCGGGGCGCACGTATTGCTCCGCCAAATCTCGCAGCGCGATGGCTGTCAGGGTGGCCATCCTGTCTGTGTCGATCGCTCGCAGCCCATGCTGTTCAGCAAATTCAAATTGACCGCGTTCTCGTTCAAACTTCGCCAACGCAATGAGAGATGCCTGCCCGGCACCGCCCACGTCGTTAATCTGAGCCAACTGCTCCAAGCGCAAGCGAGCTGCCGCCCGAGTCGCCGGGTTCTGCAATTCCAAGATCGCTTCCTGGGCGTGTTGCTGTGTGACTTCGGCGATGGCGCGAAGCTGCGTCGTGGTGAGATCCCGTTCAAAGCGAGACAGGATGTCGCCAATGATCAAACGGGATTTGTTGCGCAAGCGGGATTCAATCGTCACATATCCGTTGCCCGCAGGCGTCAATCCCAGTTGCCACAACGAAAGATACGCCTCGTCACTTTGACCCACCTCGCGCAATCGAAACGCCAACGCAATCGTCGCCCGCAGACTCGATTGACCGCCATCGGCTAGGCTGACCGCCTCGCGAAGATGGGTGATGGCCTCCGTCGTTTCCGTCTCAGGAAGCTCCGAAATTCCGAGCAGCGCTTCAAAACGCAATTGGGTCACGTCGCTCAAGCGATTCGCGCTGCGACGTGACGGTGGTTTGACTTTTTCAAGAACATTGTGGGCTTTGCGTGGAAACCCTCGGCGCAATTCCATCCACGCCAATCGGATCGCCGCATGTCGATCGGTTGGATCTTGTTCGTGAAACGCCAGCGCGCTCGGATACGAAAGGGTCAGATCCGGAAACTTGCGGACTTCGTTCGGATCAACGCTGATCGTGGAATTCGCGATGCAAAGAATGTTTCCCAGCGGTGGTTGATCGCCCAACGGACGCGAGTCCAGCTTCTCGCCTGTCTGCGCATCAAACGCCTTCAACCCTTCAACGGTTGGGACAAAAATCTTGTGACCGCTGAGGGCCCCGCGTCCGGTGTTTCGCAACGGTTCGCCAGTCGTGGACCATTCGATCCACCCGTCACGAAGATTCACGCAATGCAATTGTTCCCCGCCAAGCCAAACGTGGTCGTCGTCGATTCCCAACAGGTACTTTGCACCTTCCGGCTGATCGAGTGTCCATACCATTCGCCCGGTGGCGCGATCCAACGCCATCAACAGTTCCGAATCGGGCGATGCGACCAGAAGAAGGTTGCCAGCCAGCATCGGTGGACCGCAGCGCCAATGTTGGCTAAAGAGAATATTGTCGTATCCCGCATGCTGTTCGTACTGTCCAGCCCAGCGCAGTGACAATGGATCGATACCGATCGAAAGTACAACCCCGAAACCGGTCGAGACAAAAATGCTCGAACCATCCGACGCCGGATAGATTGCGTGGTGCTCTCGTTTTTGGAGTTGCGCCGGATCCACCGTGCAAAGGAGCAAGCTGCGCAACAGAATTCCGTTGTCGGGCGAGAGGATTCCCAGAAACAAGTCGGATCTTTTGGCGTAGACGACCCAAAGCTCGCCTTGAATGGCGATCGGTGTAGAAAGGAATTGCACGTCACCGAGCGGGTCATTGGGGTCGCCGCTTCGCCCGCGCTGCCAGAGAATTTGACCGTGCTCGACGTCGTGCGCGATGAGTCGCGTTCCACGATAGACCGGAAACGATTTGAACGAGAAGCCTTCGGTAATAGACATTTCCTTCGGTGATTCGCCCACGCCGTCGCGCTCGATGGAGTACACCTTCCCGAACGCCGTCGAGAGTGAGCCGCCAACATGATCCCGAAGTATCCGATCCGTCAGCGTGTAGCTGGAATCGACCAATTGCAACTGACCAAAGCGGCGACGAAGTCGGTTGGACTGAACCCTACGGCGCTGCTCGCCATCGATCGTGATCGGGCGATCGCTCACCCAAAGTGGATCAAGGCTTTCAAGGTCCAGCGCGACGACTTGCCGCAGATTCTTGACGAACAGGCGGCCTTCATTGACCGCGAACTCGCCGACGGGATGGATCCCACGGGACTCGTCTCCGCTTTCCCAATAGGCTTCCCACCACGACGGATGTTCGTGGTCAGCCGGCAGGACGAATCGCCAGGGAAGATTGCCCTGCAACTCGGGCGTGACCGCGGGCATTTCAAACCGACGCGACAGGTCTCCGCCATACGATGCCCAGGATTCGTGACCGGCAGCCGCCGATTCGATGGAGGAATCTGGCCAGCCCGACTCGACGAATTTCTGTAGGGACGCATAGTCCAAATCGTCAATTTTGTTTGATTCGTCGGTCAGTTTCGTAAGCGAATCTTGCGCCTTTGCATCGTCGCGCAGCATGGTCCATGCCACCGCGCGCTTTACGGAAAGTTGTACATCCGGAACGTCCGGGCGAACTCCCAATGACTCGATGCGGTCGAGAAGCCCCAGCGCTTCGGCAGGACGATTGCGATCGAGTAACCAACCAGCCACCATGTTGGCCGCGTCGTCGCCATAACTGCTCACCATGTAACGCGTCAAGATCGTGCGCAGCGCCGATTCATTGCAGTCTTTAATGCCGCGGTCGAACAGCGCCTTCGCCCGTCCGTCATGAAGCAATCGATACGCGTCAATTCCTTCGTCTGGCATCGACGCCAACAGCATCGTCGCCCGATCCTGTGCCGATTCAAACATCGTCAGACCGGTCTCAAGATCGCTTCCAGAATCATTCGTGCTGAGCAGCGCCCCACCGGGGTCATCCAAAATGCGCTGAAGCGAATCGATCGCCAATTTCCAATCCTGACGATCGATCGCACCGGTGGCTTTGCGAAGCAGGTTTTCGATGGGCGCGTTGCGCTCAAGGATCGCCGGACGAAGGGGCGAGTTCCCACGGGAATCCCGGCGATTGTTTCGCTGGGCGAACGTCGGTTCGCAGATCGGCCCGATCAGCAGGAAAGCCGCCATCAAAATCGCATGCCATCGAATCTTGATATGCGGTTGGTGCTCACGGAACAATGGCACGCAGTCACGCTCCGAGGGTGTGGGCGTTGTCGTCGCTTGTTGGTTTGACCTTGATTTCATCGTGACGCCCAGATTAAAAATCCCTCTAACGCGCGCTGACTGGAGCGAGCCAATGTCGACGAACGACCAGTGCCTCGTTACTCGTTGCTTGATGGGTGCCCCATGGCTTTAGCCGTGGGGAACGCGATTCTAAGTCCGCAACCGAGTCCCCCACCTCTAAAGAGGTGGGCCACCCATCAACGATCTCAAGACCAACAACCACAGGACTCGATCCAATGGGCGCGAGCCAATGACCACGCATAAAAGATTGGTTGCACGTTGGAGCCGGAGGTTTCAGGAAAAGCAGTTAAGACCGGGGCTTTGCGAAAACCTCAAATCGACAACTAGTTGCTTTAGTGCCCTTTTTATACGCGCTAAGACGTCGGATCGCCGCCTCGAACCGGCTCTGCGACAAGATTATACACTGGTAGAATCGGTCAACGGCTGTCTCCGATGCCACCTTGCATGCTTGTTACATGGAAGCATTGGCGGGGAAACCGCACTGACGCTACCGAAACGTACGTTGTCGCGGCCAAGCGTGATTGATTTAAGGTTTTATTTTACAATGGGTTAGGTGGTTTTGGCTGGCGTTATTCGTCGTACGACAGCAACGAATGCACCGTATACTGCTTGATTCGATCGCGGCCATTAAGGAACGCGAGTTCGATCACGAAGGTGACACCCGCAATCTCGCCACCGAGTGCTTCAACCAACCGGCAGCAGGCACCGATCGTTCCACCGGTGGCGAGCAGATCGTCGACCATCAGCACCTTTTCGCCCGGTTTGATCGCGTTTTTGTGTATGTGCATCGAATCGACGCCGTATTCGAGTTCGTAATCCTCCGAGATCGTCTCGCAGGGGAGCTTTCCGGGTTTTCGGATGGGCACGAAACCGATCGAAAGCGATTGAGCGAGGGCCGTCCCGAAGATGAAACCGCGCGATTCGGCTCCGACCACCTTGTCGATGTGAACCTTGCGAAATGGCTGGGCGAGGTATTCGACAGCCAATGACAAGCCGGCTGGGTCCGCCAGCAAAGGCGTGATGTCCTTAAACACGATGCCTTCCTTGGGAAAATCGGGCACGTCGCGGATCAGGCTTTGCAGGTTGGCGATTCGGGACGTCACATGTTCAGGCATGGCATAAGGTTCCAGGGTAGAGCGTTTCAGTGTTGGGTTGGGTGGTCGAGGCATCTTTGGACGCGTAAATCTGTCGAAGCGCGCCGAAACAGTAGCGGGGTAGCAGCACGTCCGCAAGGGAATACCAAAGAACGTATTTTCACGCTTAACGAGTTCAGCGTGCGTTCAGAAGAATGTACCCTGTCTACCCAGATTCTCGTGGCGCATTGCTGCGACTCCTCCCGCGGCTGGCCTTCACAGAAGCCGGATGTGTCCGATAGCGAACGCCACTGATTTCGATCGGTCGAAAAGTGTTAGAAACGGGCCGAATTCAGAAGCTTTTCGCGTCATAAGTTGGCTGGACTTCAATCCCAGAATCGCTATAGTCCGCACTCCGCCGAGGGTCCGTTGACGCGGTCCTTCTCGGTGTAACCCATTTACCTTTCTAAGCTTAAGCACATGTAAGGGCACCGTCCGCATGGCGCGGATGACGGTGGACCAACGCATGAACATTAGGAGACCAGAGTTGATCGTGTCAAAGGTTTTGAAATCGACCATTTGGGTGCTGTTGGTCGCGCTCGTCGTCTGCAGTGCGGCGACAACCGCTGTGGCACAGGACAACGCAGATGGCGGCACAGCCGTCGCGGCAGCTTCAGACGCAGCGGCTCGTTCGCCAATCCCGGGCATTTGGTATTGCGCCCCGGCGTTTGCGATTGTGGCTCTTCTTTTTGCTCGCAAGTTCTACTCGGAGGTGATGGCTGCCGACGAGGGCGACGAGAGCATGATCAAGATTGCATCGTACGTGCGTGAAGGTGCGATGGCCTACCTCAACCGCCAGTACAAGGTGGTGTTCTGGGTGTTCGTTGTGCTGGCTGCCATTCTTGCCTTCATGGCCTACGGCTTGCATGTGCAGCACAAGATCGTCTGGTTTGCGTTCCTAACCGGTGGGTTCTTCAGTGGTCTGTGCGGTTACCTCGGTATGCGTACTGCGACAATCGCTGCTCACCGTACCACTGCCGGCGCACGTGCCAGTTTGAATCGCGGATTGGTTGTCGCCTTCCGCGCAGGTGCGGTCATGGGGTTGGTCGTTGTTGGTTTTGCACTGATCGACATCACCGCGTGGTTCTACATTCTTAACACGTACGTCCCAAGCATGACGCTTAACGAAATCACCGTGGTCATGTTGACCTTCGGTATGGGTGCGAGTACGCAAGCCCTCTTCGCCCGTGTTGGCGGTGGTATCTACACGAAAGCTGCGGACGTCGGTGCTGACCTTGTCGGTAAAGTTGAAGCCGGTATTCCCGAGGACGATCCCCGTAACCCAGCCGCCATCGCCGACAACGTTGGTGACAACGTCGGTGACGTTGCAGGTATGGGTGCTGACCTTTACGAATCATACGCCGGTTCAATCTTGGCGACGGCTGCCCTTGGTGTGGCGGCTGCTTCTGCTTTGGCACCGACCGACGTCGAGGTCGCGACCAAGAACGCGATGATGTTGCTGTCGGTTCCGATGGTGCTGGCTGGCATCGGTATCGTGCTGTCCATCCTGGGCATCTACATGGTGCGTACGCAGGAAGGCGCATCGATGGGGCAGTTGATGTCGGCACTCGGCAAGGGCGTCAACGGCAGTAGCGTGATGATCGCCGGCGCTTCCTACGCCGTTTGTTGGTGGTTGCTGAAGGATGTCGAGGGCGTGGTGCACTACGGTGTTGCCTCTAGTGTGGTTGTCGGTTTGTTCGCCGGAATCATTATTGGTAAAGCCACCGAGTACTACACGAGTTACGAATTCAAACCGACCCAGGAAATCGCCGCCCAAGCCGAAACCGGAGCCGCTACGGTGATCATCGCCGGTGTTGCCGAAGGTATGAAAAGTACGTGGGCGTCATTGGCTACGATCATTGTCGCGATCATGCTCTCATTCGTTTGTGCGGGTGGTGGACGCGAGTTCATGCTCGGTCTCTACGGCGTCGGTATTGCTGCCGTCGGTATGTTGGCCACGCTTGGCATCACCTTGGCGACGGACGCCTACGGCCCCATTGCGGACAACGCCGGTGGTAACGCCGAAATGACCCACCAGGACCCGCAGGTGCGTGAACGCACCGACGCACTCGATTCGCTTGGTAACACCACGGCAGCAACCGGTAAGGGTTTCGCCATCGGTTCCGCCGCTTTGACCGCGCTGGCTTTGCTTGCCGCCTACGTCGAAGAAGTTCGCGTCGGTCAGCAGCGTGAAGCGATGGGGTATGTGCAGGTTCAGCAGCCCGAGGCCAAGACCAGCGACACGGCTGGGATGGAAGACATCTACTACATGGGGCACGGTAAGTTCGCCCAGAAGTGGAAAGCGGGCACCGGTGAAGGTGCCTATCAGGCGTACATGATGCTCAATCGCAAAGCCCACGCCGATGAACTGTCGGTGGGCGACAAGTTCCCTGCAGCCAACCTCGGCGAGACCACGCAAGCCGACGAATTCGTTTACAACGTGAGTATGGGTGACACCGAGTGTCACTTGGTCAACACGCAGCGGGCGTCGATGCAGCAATACATGACGTTCTACGATGTGACCCTGATGAACCCGAAGGTCTTGTGCGGTATGTTCAGTGGTGTGCTGCTGGCCTTCCTGTTCTGCGCTCTGACGATGAAAGCGGTCGGCCGCGCTGCCTACGAGATGATGCAGGAATGCCGTCGCCAGTTCGATGTGATCCGGTCTTACTTGAAGAGCCAGGGCAAGGACGACGCCTTCGCCAACGATCCTGAGAACTGGCCACGCGAGCAGATCACGCACGAGGGTCGTGACATTCCCGACTACGCCAACTGCGTGGCCATCTCAACGGCTGGCGCTCAGAAGGAAATGATCGTTCCGTCGCTGTTGGCGATCATCGTGCCGATCATCGTCGGCCTGATCTTTGGCGTGCCGGGCGTGATGGGCATGTTGGCGGGTGGTCTGACGAGCGGTTTCGCCGTTGCGATCTTCATGGCCAACGCCGGTGGTGCCTGGGACAACGCCAAGAAGTGGATCGAAACCGGCAAGCACGGTGGCAAGGGCAGCGAAGCCCACAAAGCCGGCGTCGTCGGTGACACGGTTGGTGACCCGTTTAAGGATACGTCGGGTCCGAGCCTTAACATTCTGATCAAGCTGATGAGTATGGTCAGCGTTGTGTTTGCGGGGTTGATTGTGAAGTACGCTCCGCAGATCAGCTCGATGCTTGGGCTGTAGTAGAGCATTCTCGATCGCATTGGACGCCGTCGCGAACGCTGTTTGAAGTCAATAACGCGCGGTGTTGTGCTGGTCGATCATCAAACGATTTGAACGCGACCCCGCCAGCCGCCAACGTGCAGCTAGCGGGGTCTGTTCTATGCTGCCGGCTGTGGTAGTATGAGTTGGTCGCCATTTTGGGCGACTCGAACGTAAAGATTGAATGTAATGTCAGAGACAAAAGACAATTCAAACGAGCAAGCGGCGACTGGGAAAACGACGACTGGGCAACCGGGGACTGGGCAACCGGGGACTGGGCAACCGGGGACTGGGAAACCGGTAGCTGGGCTTGACTCGAAAGAACTTGCGATCAAGTTGGCCAACCTAGCCCACGACCGTCGGTGCGAGCAGATCGTCGTGCTCGACCTGCGTGGTGTGAGCCCGATCACCGATTTCTTCGTGGTGTGCACCGGGACCAGCGATCGCCAAATGCGTACGACCGGCGAAGAGATGATGGTCGAGTGCAAGCACGATGGTGATCCGCCATACGGACACTCCGGGTTAGATTCGGCATCGTGGGTACTCATCGATTTCGTGAACGTGGTCGTACACATTTTCACGCCGGAGCATCGCGCGTATTACGATCTGGAATTGCTTTGGGGTGACGCTCCGCGCATCGAGTGGCAGAACGAACAAGCTTAATTAGATGCGGGGCGCGTAGGGTGGGCCGTGCCCACCAAGTTGCAATCCATTCAAACGGCGGTGGGCATAGCCCACCCTACACCATATTCAAAGGTGCCGCGTGTTTTCAAACACCATGCAACTATTGTGCGATCGGTTTCGCTGTGCCGTGCGAACTTCGTACGGTGATGATTGCCCGTTTGACGAGCAGTGGATCAAGCCGTGTAACGATCCGCGCTTTGGCGATTATCAATTCAACGGTGCGCTGCCGCTGGCGAAATCGCTCAAGATGAAACCGCGCGACATCGCAGAGACGCTTTCCGTTTGCGTCGAGCTTGGTGACATCTCAGCACAGCCCGAGATCGCCGGACCGGGTTTTCTAAACCTCCGGCTGACGGATGCGTTCCTCTCAAAGGCATTGACATCGATACCGGCGGAAGAGAGCGGGTCCGAATACGATCGCCTCGGTCTGCAATTCGACGACGCGGCTGAAACCGTCGTCGTGGATATGTCGAGTCCGAACCTCGCCAAGGAAATGCATGTCGGCCACCTTCGCAGCACGGTCATTGGCGAAAGCGTCGCCCGGATTCTTGAATTTGCCTGGCACCAAGTCGAGCGGGTGAACCATGTTGGCGACTGGGGCACGCAGTTCGGCATGTTGATTACGCACCTCCGCGATGTTTCGCCACAGGTGATCGACGATCCGGATTCGTTGGCGATTGGCGATCTTGAGGCGTTTTACGTCGAGGCCAAGCGGGCGTTTGATGGAAGCGAAGAATTCGCCAACCGCGCTCGCCAAGCCGTCGTGCAATTGCAGGGCGGGGATGAAGAAACGCTCGCGGTTTGGCGGGCGTTCTGCAACGAGTCATTGCGGCATTGCCACGCCATCTACGACCGATTGGGCATTACCAAGCTCATCGATCGCGGTGAGAGTTTTTACAACGACCAACTGGCGGTGACGGTTCAGGAATTGACCGACGCCAACATGGTTGAGACCAGCGATGGGGCCGAGTGCATTTTCCTCGATGATTTCAAGAATCGCGATGGCGATCCGCTGCCGATGATCGTTCGCAAGTCCGACGGCGGATTCAACTATTCCGCCACCGACCTGGCCGCCGTCCGGCATCGTTTGCGCGACGTTGGCGCAACGCGATTGATTTATGTCGTCGGCATTCCGCAGCAACAACACTTCGCGATGCTGTTTGCGGCCATTCGCAAATCGGGCTGGGCCAGCGATAACGTCCGCTTGGAACACCTCGCGTTCGGAAGCATGTTGGGACCCGACGGCAAGCCATTCAAAACCAGAGAAGGCGGTACCGTCAAACTCAAGAACCTTCTCGAAGAAGCCGTGCAGTCCGCCCATGCCGCCATTGATGAGCGACAAGGCGATGACGATGATCGCGCATTAAGCGACACACAAAAGAAAACCATCAGCGAAGCCGTTGGTCTTGGCGCGGTCAAGTATGCGGATCTGTCGCACGCGCTAACGACCGACTATCGCTTCGACATGGATCAGATGCTTTCGTTCGAGGGCAACACCGCCCCGTACATGCTCTATGCCTACGCACGAATCCGCAGCATCGGAAGAAAAGCCGGCATCGATTTCGACACGCTTCCCGCAGACGCACCGATCACAGTCGAACATGACGCCGAGGTCGCGCTGGCCAAGATGATCATCCGCTTCCCGGAAGTCATTAGCCAAATCGTTCGCGACCTGCGCCCCAACGTGTTGACCGAATACCTCTACGACCTGTCGAAAGCGTTCAGCCGCTTCTACGACAGACGCCACGGCGTGAGGGTCACCGACGCCGAGCCGGAGTCAACACGCATGTCGCGCCTGCGCCTATGCCAGATCACCGCCCGGACCATCAAGTCCGGTCTATACCTGCTCGGTATCGACACGATCGAACAGATGTAGATCTTCGAAGACGATGATGTGCCACTGCTCTGTGAGCAGTGCTTTTAGAGTTCGTCGCCAACTGCCCAGCACTGCTCACAGAGCAGTGGCACGGTTTCTCGACTAACGTTGCTTCGTTGTCTCAGCCAAGTGTTTATACAGGCTCTGGTGCGGGTGGGGTTGCTGAGTGATTTCGATCGAGCGTTTCAGGCACTGTACGGCATCGTCTTTTTCGCCAGCGAGTTCATGGGCTTTTGCTTTTTGTTCCCAGGCGTCGGCTTCCATGCGGCGGTTGTCGTGCTTTTGGGCGAGTTTGAGGCGCTGGTCAATCGCTCCCAGTGCGGCGTCGGTTTTGCCCTCTTGCAGGTACATTTCTGCAAGGTGTTCGTAGACCATCGTTAAACCGTTCCAGAATTCGGTCCCGTTGAGGGCAGTTAATGCCTCGTCGAAACAGGCTTCAGCTTCGGCGTAGTCATTCATCAAACAAGCGCAGCGGCCCAGATTCATATGCGAGACGCCGATGTTCACGCGATCGCCGACTTCGTTGGCCAGTCCCAGCGCCCTTCGATAATACTCTGCCGCTTCTGCGTAACGCTGTTGTTTGAGAAGCACGCCGCCCATGCCGTTGTACGGCCATGCCAGCGAAACCACGTCGCGGTATTTCTTGTGAATGTCGATCGCCCGCGCGAAGGCTCGCTCGGCTTCCTCAAAATGCTTCAAGCGCATCAGCACGAACCCGAGATTGCCTTCGTACTTCGCCGTGTCGGAATGCTGTTCCAACTCGACCGTCAGGTCCCGCGCTTTCTCAAGGAATTCGTACGCCGATGTGTATTCACCCTGGTAATAATACATCACGCCCAAGTTGCCGAGCGCCTCAGCCACCCTTCGTTGATCGCCATCGTGTCGGGCTGCCACTTCTTCGCGGCGATGAAACTCGAGCGCCCGGTCGTAGTCGCCGGTTCGCGCGTAAGCCGCACCGATCAGACTCACCGCGTCGATGTATTGGCTGTCGATCGCCAGCGCCTCGTTGCACAGTTCTATCGCCATCGAATAACGGGCGTCTGCGTAGGCCAATCGCGCTTTGATGAATTTCTCATGGGCCTCGAGATTATCGGTGCCAGCCGTATGAACTTTACCGCCCGATCGGACACTGCGGTGGGCTCCGATCGCTTCGATCACCTGGGCGGCAAGCTGATCCTCCAAACTGAACAAGTCTTCGACATTTCCCACAATATCGGCGGACATGTTGGGGACCGCCGTGTCCGTTCGGCTGACCGATCGGGCGATGATTCGCAATTTGTCACCGGTGCGCTGATACGTCCCGACGATCACGGTCGCGGCACCGAGCATTTCAGCCGATGCCAGCAGGCGATTTTCATCGTGTACTTCTGCGGCGGTTCCTTGCTCCTGCCCGAGCAACTTCGACAGCCCGTGCCGATCAACCACGTGCATACCGTCAAGGTCGAGAAGCCGTGCGCTAAGAAACTCGGCGACGGCTTCGCCAATCCAATCGTCCGAAGGCTGCCTCGACATGTTTTCAAACGTCGAGACGACCACGCCGCTCGGTAACGACGCGTCCGCAGACTGCGGAACCAATGCAGTCACATCGACCCCACTGCGGAGCGCCTCGCTGAGCTTTTCAGCATTTTCAAACCGATGCTCCGGGCGCTTGGCCAGGCACACTTCAATGACGTTGCGAAGCCAGCCGGGTGCGGATCGCGTGATGTCCTCGGGCCAAATGACCGGGTCGTGTTTGTGGCGATTGGATAACTCGATAACGCCCGACCCGCGGAATGGCGGTTTGCCGCAGAGCAGGTGATACATGCTTGCCCCGAGGCTGTAGAGATCGGCGCGGTGGGTAAGGTGGTTGTCGCCGTCGAATTGCTCGGGGGCCATGTAGTACGGCGTACCGAGAATCTGCCCGTCGCAGGTGAGGGCCATGTCGCCTTCGATGCCCTTGATTTTCACCAATCCGAGATCGGTGATTTTCGCGATGCCGTTGGCCCCCAGCATGATGTTGCTTGGTTTGATATCGCGGTGAATCAATTCCGACGCGTGAATTGCCGTGAGGCCGTTGGCGATTTGGACGCCGACCTCGACGACCTGCTGCCAGCACATCGCCCCCACCGCATTGAGCATTTTTCGCAGGTTTTCGCCCTCGATGTATTCCATAGCGAAGTACCAGGTGTCGTCCACACAGTCGCAATCGAGGACTTTGGCGACGTTCTGGTGGGCGACGAGCGCTCCAGCCCGGGCTTCTGCTTGCAGGCGGGCGGTGGCCAATTCGCGCCATTCATCGTGGCTGACGATGATTTTCAAGATGCAGATTTGGTCGAGGTGGCAGTGGTGGGCGAGCAGAATTCGACCTTGGGCACCCGAAGCGATTGCCCGAATGATGCGGTACCGGTCCGATCGGACCTTGGGCCAAGCCTCGCCAGCCGCGTCGAAGAGCGCCGCTTGCTCGCGCCAAGTGCTTCCGTCTTGAATCTGGCGAGGAGACGCGAACGAAAACTTGCAGGATTCACACGTGACCAGATCCTTGTCGGTGGCGCTGGGCAGGGCGTCGTGACCTTGGCAATGCGGGCATGTCCATCTCGTTTCGAGCATTTTTTGTTTCGCCATGTTCGACCCGATTGGTTCAGCCTCCCGCGTTCGCTTGGGAACCATGGCAATCATATCACAGACGTGTGAATTCCACTCCTTCATTTTGAAGGGTTCGGACCCCAATTTCAGTTTAACCTATATCTTGTGTGGTTCGCGCTCGCTGTTACATCTTGTTGGAGAAGGTTGTGTTGGACACCGTAAAGGCGTTCGGCGCATGCGTTGTGGCGCGTTTCTATTTCACAAGTTGTTGAGAAATGTTGACCAATTCCTTTGTCCTCTCCCGATGAATCCGTTACAAAGACATACTGATAACTGGCGATTGGATGCGCCGTTATCAAACCCGTTTCAAACCCAACCGAATTGAAAAGTACGATGGACGAACGAACACGGATGTTCCGAGTTTTGAGCAGTCTTGCCGTCGCGATGGTGGGCGGTGGTGGGATGCTATTCTGGCTCGAGCCCGAGTCAGGAATCACCATCACCCTGACGCCAGCCCAATATGCCCATGACGCTGTGGCTGCCTGCCCGACCTTGGCTCAACAGTGGCGGGGTGTGACCATCGTACCCATTGAACCGCTTTCTCAGAGTCGCACGCTCACCGCAGTCGGTCAGCGCGAAGATCTGCATTTCCTGGTGATGCCCGATGGGGCGGTTGTAGCCCAGAAACTCTGGGTTTCGCAGTCAAATTGGGGTACTCAGGATCGTCCAAGCGACCCGTCGATCATCCGTGTGGGTATGCATATTCAAGCAGAAGGTGGGCAAATCGGATCTGACCAGTTTGAAGGGTTGCGGGCACTTTGGACCACGCTCAACGACCGTATTGGCCATTCCGGCGGTGCGATTCCATTGAATCTGAAGTTTGCGGGTGCGGATCGTTACGAAGGGTTGGGGGACTCAATCTCAGCCGACCTGCTCGATTCTCAAGATCAAGCCAAAGGGTAAAGATCAAGCCAAAAGGTAACTGCGCCCGACTGTCCTCGCTCTATCCAAAATCGGATATTTCAGCGTCGGGATGGAGGTGTACGCTATCTGACGCGCCTTGGTGTCGTGTTACATGAACTTCATGCGCGTACCGTCTTTGGGCGGTATTGTAAGGTTGTCAGGAAACGATGGTCAGGCAATAAGCTGCCCGACTCTCAATCCGGTCTAGGCGAACAGGTCGACTCGATCACCCAAGCCAGGGTGCGAAGCCGCTTGTCGCTCAGCCCGTTCGAGCTCGTTGCCCGTCGAAACTTCCCGCTGCTCTGTAAACCGCTCGAAGTCGGCTGGTGTTACAGCTCGCGAAGTCTCTGTCTGGTCCCTTGATCCCTGGGGCCGCACCCACATGGGAGCTGCACCCGCGTCGTCAGGGAACGATGCCACTTGACGGTCTGTCTGCTTAGTCTGTTCGTGTGCGGCGGGGACTGCCCCCACTGAGTTCACTAACCCTACCATCGTTCTCCTCCTCTCCTCATTCAGATGGGCTATGTCAGCCCAAACATACGCTTCCTTAATTGAAATAAGATATCCACCGCCGCTGCGCACCAATGTTTCTCAAAAACCCGGAATCAATCTAGGACCGCATAACGCCTGAGAGTAGCCCTCAGGTGCCCGAAAAGCCCGATAACTCCAGTCGCAACGGGTAGGTTCCGATATTAAACGCGAGTACCGCCATTCTGCGCCGGTTGTGATGATCGGTCGTCGATTCTGTTATTTCGCGGTCGAAGGAGCCGTCCATGGATTCCACGTATTTCGAAACGTTTGGTTTGAACCGTCCTCCGTTTGAGGAAACGACCAGCGCTGAGTTCTTCCACGCAAACGCATCATGCAATCGCATGATTCACGCCGTGAAAGAGCAGCTTAGTAGCGGTGGGGTGTCGCTCATCAAAGGGGCCAATGGCTGTGGTAAGAGCATTCTTGCCCAGGCGCTGGTCGCGCGGTTCAAGTCGCAGGCGCGAATTCTCTCGCTATCGGTTCCACCTCCTGGCCACAACGTGCAAGGGCCGCCTGTAGGCCAGTCGGACATCGGTGGCACGTCGCACCGCGGCATCGAGCAGGTGGCTGGCGAGATCGTGGACATCATTGCGGATGCGACGGACAAGAAGTGTGCGGTGATTGTGGATCAAGCGCAGCACCTTTCCGCGGACGATCTCGTTTCCCTTCAAGAACACATCAACTCTGCCAGCGAGCGGGGTTTGAAGCTATCGGTTGTGCTCATTGGCAGTGAGGCCATCGAAGCCGTCCTTCGTTCAGACGAACTCAAATCGTTTACCAGTGCCGTCAAGCGACTTGGCGAGCTGACCGCCATGAATGCAGCTGAAACGGAAAGCTACATCGCAAGTCGCCTGAGCGTCGCCGGTGCCAAGAGCAACAAAATATTTGCGCGAAAAGCCGTTCGACGTATCGCAGACATGACCGGTGGTGTGCCAAGAAAAGTCAATGATCTGGCCAAGAAAACCATGCACCAAGCCGCCAGCAAAAAACAAAACAACGTCACGGCGTCTGCGGTCGCCACGTGCGCCGCAGCCAGCGCGCCTGAGGAATCCGAAGACATGTCGCAGGTTCAAGACACCTCCAACAAAATAAGCACAGGCAAGATGAGCACAGGCAAAGTTGAAGCGATGGTCAAACAACTTCAAGATGCCTTGGTCAAGACCCCTGTGACCGTCGGTGGAGACGGGGGCATGAATCACGCTGCCGACGATGTTTCGTATACGCTCAAAGAGCTGGCAGAGAGCGCCGGTGAAGCGGATGCTCGTGCGTCAAAGCTAAACGCAGCGATCCAGCACGCGGAAGAAACGCATGGTCAGCTGGTGGACTTTGCGGAAGCCCTCACGCGTATCGGGTCGTCTACGGACGAACGCATCGAACTGTTGCTGACGAGTCTCGAGTCTGCTCAGCAGATTCATGAAGAACTGCAGCACATTGGCGATCAGGCCCAGGGATTGATTGACGAGTCGAGAAATGTCGTCGGTGAAGAGCACGACAAGATGCTCGCCCAACTGGATGAACTGACTTGCCGGCGTGAAGAGTTGTCGAGCGTCATCGATCAATTCAAACACGAGCAGGACGAGGCGCTGCTGGATGCGCGGCGCGAAGTTGAAGAGAAGGTCGCGACCATTCGCGAGGAGATGGACGGCGCGCGCGGCGAATCCAAGCGCGTGCTCGCAGAAGCAGAACATACGCTGAAACGTACAGAGCGAAATCTGAAGGACACGTCGAATCTTGGTGAGCAGGTCGAGCAGACGCTAAACGACGCCCGACACTTGGAGGGGCAGCTGGCCAAGACGTTCGCGCAGATTCGCCAGGATCTTTCAACCCATCGTGAAAACGCGGCGGCGGCGACCACCGCGCATGAGGAATGTCGCCAAGCAGCGATAGAAGCCCGCAAGATTGCCGAGGATTCCACCGCGAGCGCTCAGAAGCTCATGGCGCTTGAAGAACAGGCCAAAGCGCAACAGGAGAGTCTCGAAGGCGCCATCGAAAACGCCGCCACGACCGCGGATCAGATCGACAAGCGCATTGATGACAAGAGAAGGGACGTCGAGGATCGCCAGGAAACCATTCACGATGGCATCCGCCAAGCCGGCGAAGGCATTCAGGAGCGGTTGGCGGGAGGCATCAAAGAAGTCAGTCGGCTAACCGACGAAGCCACCGACAAGATCAGCCACGCCGCTTGCGCGATCGACGAGCAAAAGTCCGATTCGGTCAACGCGATCAAGTCGGCTGGGGAGAAGATCAGCGCGTCGATTCGCGAGTCGCGCGACGACGCCATGGTCGCGATTCAAACCACGGGCCAGCAGATCGAGGCACGCATCGCAGACAGTATCCGTCGCTACGAGCAACTCGTGGTTGCCGAAGAAGCTGCGGCCAAGCGCGCCGAAGAAACCTCGGCGCACGCCACGGCGATGATGAATCGTGTCAGCCAAAGTGAAGCAAAGCTAGCCGAAACACAGCAGTCCATTCTGAATATCGAGGCACTGGCGGCAGAGACATTGGCGTCGGTCCAGTCGAGACTCAAGACCATGCAGGATTCGGTGGACGTCATCGTCGACAGCGGTGCGTCGCGAGCCAAGACCATGCTCGATGAATCGTTGGCAGCGTTTCAAGATGAAGCCTTGGGAATCTCCGAATCGCTTCGCAACTCAGCCACCGATATTCAAGGCAAGATGCAGGCGCAGGCGCTTGAAGTTCAATCGACCTTTGAAGACAAGAGGCAATCCGCCCAGGAAATCATCGATCAGTTCACGATGTCGGTTGACGAACTCGCCTTGAGCAAGATCACGGATGCACGCGAAACGGTTGGTTTAATTGCCACCGAAGCGAAAGCCGCGCTCGAACAGCAGAAGATCGACCTCGTTAAAGACGTCGACGCGCACGCAGCGAATTGCGATGTACGCATGACCGAGCTGGCCCAAGACCGGACCAATCAGATCGGCCACCAGATTCAAGAGCAAGGTGGCATCGCCATCTCCGCGATCCAGAAGACGGCGACCACTTCCGCCGAGAACCTGAAGAATCTCTCACTCGAGATCGACAAGAAGTCCCGTGCTGCCCTCGTGACGGTCGAGGATACGGCGATCTCAACCTCCGAGCAGGCTGAAAAGCGCGTGAACCATGCAGCGCTGGCAGCCGCCAAAGCCATTCAAGACAAGATCGCCAGTGCCACGGAAACGGTAACAATCCTGGATGAGGCCATCGTCAGCGGTAACGACATGGTGGCCCATGCCGACGAACGCCGCGAGAAGATCAACCAATTGATCCAGGAAGTCTGGGCACTGACCAACACCACCGATCACCGAGCCCGTTCGCTCGAAGCCCTTTCTACGAAGGCCAAGGCGTGCGAAGAAAATATCGGTTCGCTCGTCGATCAAGCCGCCTCGCGCATTGTGGCCCTTCAGGAGCAGAACCAGTTGGCCGACCAGAACGGCGCAACCCTCTCGTCACAGCATGATCAGGTCGAAACGCTGTCGGATGAATTGACGAAGCAGTTGACGGTGGCCAAGACGCTGCACGGCGAGCTGAACGAAGCGAACGCGGCTGGCAAGCAGATCGAGGCAAGCATGGCCGCCCACGCGGAAGAAATTCAAGACTTGGTCGCAACTGCCAACGCCATCGTCAAAACGATTCGCGAAGACGACGAGCGGGCTGCCCAGATTAGTGCGAGCGTCAAACATTCCGGGGGCATCGCAGAGAACGTCGAGAAGCGTCTCAACGAATTGCAGCAGTCGTTGGCAGACCCGATCAGTACGATCAAGAACGCCCGCGCTCAAGCCGACGAACTCAACGAACTGTGCCTCGCGGTGAAGCGCATCTTTAGAGGTGTTTCGCAAGCAAGTCTCGATGCCAACGAACGCATCAAAATGATGGGCAAGATGCTCAGCGCGTCGCATAAGACGGCTGAGACCATGAAGCAGTGGGTAACCGAAGCCGAGCATTCACGCGAACGACTCGAAGCGGCGATCCAATCGACCCCGTCGATCAACGACACGCACCCACCGACGATGATGCCGGACGCCATGGACCTCGTTGACAGCATTCCATCGCCTGCCGGGGCGAATGATTTGGCGGCTGTGACGAGGGTTGCAAAGTCGGCTCCGATCGAGCCACCCGCGCGACAGTCGTCCAACGGGCGATCCGCAAAGGCAGTCGCAACATCGAAGCCGAAGACCATTAAATTCGAAGGTCCCGAAGACTCAGATCTGGAGGAACGATTTGAGCCAGCAAGCTCGGTGAAACGGGCCAACCAAACGTCGGTCGCGACCATTCAAAAGGCATCATCAGGCGATGGGAATGCAAGTTCCGAGGAGCCCAAGAAGCGAAACCGACTCAGCCCGGAAGACGTCCGTAGCCTCATCGAAGCAGCAAAGGGCAAGTCGTCGGCGGTTGGCTGATACGGCGGCTGAACGCAAGCGGGCTCGCATTGCATTCTGCTGGAGCAGCTTAAGTTCGAACATACGTTCAGACAAAGCTAATGCACCAACGCCGTCATTCCCGCGCAAGCGGGAATCCAGGAGAACGCGAAGCCAGCCATGCTGAATCCGCGATCCCAGGGACGACAGGAATAGCGCTACGCCTGAATTGAAATCGCTAGATCCCGTTCGTATGACGAACACCGGTTGATCGGGGAGCGTCTATGTAACGCATTTGCATTCCGACGTTTGGGCACGCGCAACTCCAAGTCTTTTTATTTGCTGGTATCGCTCGTGCGGAATGGCGTGTGGAATTGCGGCTGAGGTTATGACGACACTGCGTGGCGACACGTCTGGGTGGCCATACGTCTGGGAGTGGTGGTCGAGTCTACTCGAAATCTGAGTCCGATTCTGAGCACAGTACGGAGAGGTCTTGGTCGATGCGACGTAGCATCTTGTCGATGCTCGTGGATTCGTCGTAGCCATTGGTATGGATTGCTCGTCGCAGGCGCATGACTTTCGCCCAACGAAGATCAGGGATGGCACTCAAGCGATCTTTCCAAAATGCCAGTTCGTCTTCATCGATGTTTTGACGCAATTTTGCGCCTTCTGGCTCTTCTTGATATGGCATCAACATCAACTCCCTCCTATGGTCCGGCCCGCTTTTACGTGCCTTTGGGGGAAACTCATCACTCCATCATTCTCTGGTTGTATTATCGTTCAATAGTGGCGTTCAACTGTACGCAAAACCGACCAACGGGCCTCGCATGATGCGTTGGCGCGGGAGGCAAAAATTCGGATGGTCGCATTCTGGTCGTCGTGCCGATATGCTTCTAAAGGCGGATTTGCCGGGCCGATTTGATCTCACGACGTTGATGGTAAACGAGCCAAGATAGGCGATTGTTTTGTTGAAGGATTCAAGCATGAATTGTGTCGGAAATGGATTAAAGTTAGTTGCCGGTGTCGTTCTGATCTGCGGTGCTTTGAGTGGCTGTGCAGATCAGAAGAAACAGATGGATCGTTTTTCAAAACCCATTTTCAGCACCAAGCCGCCGCGCAAAACGCGATTCGTTCCGACGCCAGCGCCTCCGCCGGTTCAGCACTACGTCCATCGCCCGACGCAAAGACCAACCCCTCGAACTTTGAACAGGCCCACTCAGGTCGTCGCCGAACCCGGTTGGATTCCGCCCGGTGGCATCAAAAATCGCTGGAGTGAAATCGTCCTCCACCATAGCGCTTCGAACAAGGGAGGGGCTGTGGCCTTTGATAAGCACCATCGCAATGTCCGCAAGTGGGATGAGCTTGGGTACCATTTCGTCATTGGAAACGGATCGGACACCTACGACGGAATGGTGGAGGTGGGGTCGCGCTGGTCCAAGCAGAAAACCGGCGCCCACTGCAAGACGGGCGACAATTTCTACAACGAACACGGCATCGGGATATGCCTTGTTGGCAATTTTCAGAACTCGTCACCGTCGGCCGCACAGATGGCCAGCGTCGACAAGCTCGTCCTGTTCCTATCGCAGCAATGTGGACTGTCGGCTGCCAACATCAAAAGCCACGGCGGCGTGACCCAAAAGACGAGTTGCCCGGGACGTCGGTTCCCCCTTTCAACCGTAAAGCGAAACTTAAGTCTCGCAAAATCGAAGATGCAGACCAGCATGTTGGCGACCGCCAATTAGAGTTGGTTAACAACGTTGAAGTGTCAATTCTGAACCCATCGCACCCCAATGCATGGCTGGTCTGAATCCGTTCAGTCGCGATCCTCCGTGCAATGCTCGCTTGGCGGGGAATCGGGCGATCAAACCGTCCAGTTATGGGTCCATCATTTTGGACCTGAAATCGGCACCACCAGCATCGACATTATCGGACAACCGGACAGCTGCCGGGGTGTATAATCGATCATATCGGAAGTTCTAAACCGCACCCCGTTCGCTTCCGATGTGTAGAACGAATAGAGATCTGCGGAATGCGAGGAACTGGGTGAATGTCTTGCCTTCGTTGGCGGCATAACTTAGCCTCTTGACGGTGACCGCGCTTTCGCCGCGTTCAAAAAGCCATCAAACCGCAATACATCAGGAGCTACTAAAATGGCAAAGCGAGGCAAGAATCGCATGAAGAGGAAAGCCATCGCCGCTCTCCTCGTGGGTGGCAGCGTTCTTCAGCTTGGATCGTGCGATCCGACCGTGCGCAGCACTTTGCTGACCGGTTTGGAAGCGACGGCCAGCACGCTGACGCAGACATTCATCACGGCATATTTCACCGGATTGCAGGAAGACGTTGACGGTGGAACGTCGGGCCTGACAACAACGCCATAGAACCGTCATCAATGGCTACCAGGCTTCGCTGAACGCGTGTTGGTGGTGGCCAAATTGGACGGCGACTGGGATTGCATCCCTGCGTTAACCGGTGTGACGTTCGATCTATTTCATCGCAAATAAGGCGTAGCCTGTTGGCTGCGCTTTTTTTTTGCGCGATGGCTCAATTGCGAAAGGTGTCGCTCGACCACGCCGAACCGTCACCCCCGCGCACATGGGGGTCCAAAAGGGCGATGGGGCACGTGCGAATTCTGGATTCCCGTTTTCGCGGGAATGACGTCACAGGGGGAACGTCAACGTGGGGCGCGGGCTACCCCATGGCGAAGTACTGCCCCGCGACTTTCAGGCCGACCCACGTGACCGCCATCGAAAGCATTCCCGCCATCGCCACGATGATCATCAGTTCGGTCGTTTGCAGGCGAATCGTGTACCAGCGGCTTGCGCCGATTTGCCGCATGGTGTTCAACTCGGCCCTTCGCAGTTGTGTCGAGAGGGCTACGATCAATCCGACAAACAGCAGTGTGGCCACCAGTACGAACACGTAGTACGTATCAAAGAAGGTTTGAACCTGCACGACCATCGCCAGTATCTCTTCGATGACCAGCGAACAATTCTGCAGTTGGAGTGTTTCTGAATTCTCGTAGCGGGCTTCCAGGATCGTGGCGCCTTTTTGGTCTTTGGGCAGAACGATCGCAGCGCTGATCGGTGTCTCTGCCGGGAACGCGTGCAAGTGAAATGACGATCGATTCTCTGCCGTGACTTCGTGATACGCGACGCCCTGACGATGCGGGTCTTCGTCGCCGGCATGCTCGCTGTTGGGGTGCCCATGCATCAAACCGTCGAGCAGCCACGTTGTATCGAGATTGGAAAACAGGACGCGGTCGTCGGCTGATCCCGAGGGCTTGAGAATGCCGACCACTATGAGATTCACGGGGTTCGTACCTGCGAGGTCGTAGAGCTTCTTGCGGTCTGACAGGATGCGATCACCCACACTCAGATTCAATTCTTCCGCAGCCGCCGAACCAGCGACGACATCGCCAAGGTCGAGTTCCGCGGTTCCTTGCATCGCGGAAAGCTCACGAAAAGCAAAATAGTCACTCGGTGCGCCAACAATGGGAACTCGTTTGGCGGTGTGCCCAAGATGCAACGCCATCGCCGTCGCCCATTTGGAGCGTACGACTTGATTGACGTCCTCGAGCGAAATCGCATCAAGATCGGCATCGCCGAAGTAAAGCGACTTCAAGACCAGGTCGAATCGATTGCCGCGCGCTCCAAGCACGTAAGGAGTCGAGTCTGCGCGTGAACGCAGCGCAGCGCCGTACTTGGAGATAATCAGGTGCGACGCGATCGGCAGGGCGATGGTTAAGGTGAGCCCCAATACGAGAATTGTGCTTCTTGCCTTGAAGAAACGCAGGTGCTGCCAGGCCATGTAGAGCGTGTTTTTCATGCGTGCGTCGCCACCGCGAATTGTGTGACGTCAATCGTACGATCAAAACGGTCCAATAGTCGGCGATTGTGCGTCACCATGATGAGGGTTGCGGACGATTGTCTTACGCTATTGATGAGAATCGTCATGACTTCATCGGTAGTCGTGTCATCGAGATTTCCCGTGGGTTCGTCGGCCAACACGATCGAAGGAGAAGTGACCAGCGCCCGACAGATTGCGACGCGTTGGCGTTCACCAAACGAAAGCTTCTGCGGATAGCGATCCAAGTGTTTATCCAAGCCAACGCTGCGGGCCAATTCTTCGGCGCGATCCCGCGAATCTTCGGACACCTTCAACGCACCCAGCCGATAGGGCAGCAGGACGTTGTCGCGGACACTCAAATATTCGAGCAGTGCGAATTCCTGAAAAACCATTCCAACGTGTTCCAGGCGAAATCGTCGCCGGGCGGATTCATCCAGTTGGCTGAGATTGCGCTCACCGCAGGTGACTGAACCAGATTGAGGAGTCAGTGCGCCGGCGACGAGCGCGAGCAGCGTTGTCTTGCCGCTTCCGCTCGGTCCCACGACCGCGACGTGCTCTCCATTGCGAATGGAAAGCTCAGGGATCGACATCGCAAATGCCTGATCCGGATAGGTGAATTCAACGTTGGTGAATTGAATCATGGTCGTGCGCGAAATAGTCCTGCGCAATCTAAGAGTTCTCTGTTGTTCTTGCCCAATTCTAAATCGCTGATCATTCAGGATTCAGGCGCTGCCGATTTCATGTCGGTCTTGACGATTTTCCAGAATCCATCGCGCGGGGCAACTGTATAAATTGCCTCGAAAATGCTGGAGGTGTCATGGACGTGGCCCCAATGGTACACCATGCCCTCAACACGCCACTGTCCCCGAATGTCAAATGGCTGGTTGCCCGTTTGACTTGAATCGATGAGTTGCGAATCGAGGATTGCAACGGATTTCACTTTCGCAATCGCCCCGCCTTGCTCTGCGGACACCAATCCGGATTGGATTTCCTTGTACACCGCGTCGAGCAAAGGACCATCGACGCTCTGGGCGAGGACATCGTAAATGTCGCTCTCATTGCGGAAATCAAAAGCGCGGTAGATGTTCTTGAGCAGTGCGTCAAAAACGTCCGAGGCGACTTTCGGAAACGGTTCGACGGTGGCTGGTTCCGATGCGCTCCCAAGCGTGTATCCGCCTACGTCGCGCAATTGAAACGCAGCGACAGCGGCGATCAGAAAAACCACCGATCGAGCCCGCCAGGGTCGCCGAGAGCGTCTGCACATCCAGCAACCAGCCAATCCCAATAAACAAATCACGGTCGATAGTAAAGGAATGCGCCAGGTTGATTGACCATCATCGATCGTTTCAACCGCGACGCTCATGTTCGTTTGTGCTTTTGGAGCTTGCCACTCGATTGACGGGCTTTCCCTGGTAAACGTGACGATTCGACTTTGCGTACGGGTATCCAGCCGAGCGGCCAGTTCGGGCTTGACGGGGTCACCAAAGGCATCGACGGAATAGGTGTCTGTAAAAACATTCCAAAACAACCCAACGTGTTGTGGCTGATCGGATGCGGCGAATGTCACGCGCACACGGGCGTCGGGCGGAAGCGTTTCGCTTTCCTTGATGTCTGCCGACGAGCTCGAGCGCACGAACTCGAAACTCTCGAATTGTGGTTTGCAATCCTCGTCATTGATTTTCAGATGGGGGAGTTGCGAGAAATAGTCGCTTAGACTCTGGCGTTCTGCGGCTTCTTGAGCTGGATCCATGAAAATGAACGTATTCTCTTCCAACCGCAGTTTCAGGTGTCCGCGTTCCTGTGGGATAAGTGTGTTTAGAAATCCGTTGGAAAGCGAGATGTCGTATACGACCCCGTCTGATTTGATGCTGATGATCAATCCCAGCGCCGGGTGTTCGTGCGTGGCGATCTCGAATGGGCCATGGGGGTGCGCGTGAGTTGGAATGGGGCGGGCTGAGACGCCCAACGCAATTAGAAGTACGATCGCGCGAGTCAAGTCAGCCCACCCCAGTTGACGGCATTTGAGTGAGTCGTACCGGCTAATCTGTTTTTGCATCAGCGACCAATAGGAATTCTTCAAATCGAGCGGCGTGGATGTCCGAAACTTCAAGCACACCATAAGCTACGAACGCGAGCGGCCAATCAATGTCCTCATTGAGTTGGTCAGCCCGAAGCGAAGGGAAGCGGCCCGTACATTTATCGTCGATGTAAAGGGCGATTTCGTCGGTGACGACGCATGTAAGCGAATGTTCTTGCCGATCGGATAGAACCGCGCCGACTTCGATGCCAGTATCATCACCTCGGTGATCGAGCATGCCAAGGCCGAATCGCGTGGGCGTGTCGTAGGACGCTTCCGGCGCTCGAATCTTGCACTTGAATGCCATCGGCGGTTCTTCATCAATCCGCACGCCCAAGAGCGATCCGATCGCACTCGGCTCCACGGAACAGACCAACTTGTCGCCGTCGACTTTCCAGAATCGCTTCGAGCCCCCAACGTCTTTGAATGAATCCAAGGAATCGGTACGAACATCCGCCCATTCTTTGGCAAGTTCCACTGTGGGCAATTCGCCAAACTTGGCTTGCACCAGCGGTTCGTCGAGGGCGGCGGCTACCTTGATGTCGCCTTCGTCGATCTTATCGCCATAGCGAACGTACAAATCGCGGGCCCACTCGACCCAACGGCGCTCGAATTCATCGACAGCAATGTCTTCGGGCAAGCCCAATGCACCTGCGGTTGCCTCATCATGGCTCTTGCCTTGCTTCAGCGCAGTGAAGAATGCGGCAGCTGCATCCGGACCGTATTGCTCAAGCAGGAATAGAATCATCGTCGCGCTTTGTTCGTAGAAACGCCAGACACGATCGCCACGATGTGGGTATTCCTTTTGTGCGAAGAGATCACGGAAGCGATAATACTCGCCAGCGGCTGCGTCGCGTCCGGTCTTAGCCGCTTCCTTGTAGTGGTTTCGGGATTGTTCCATGCGGCGGGCCATCCCTTCGTTGATCCACCGCGGAACCCGCGTGCCGCCGAACCATTCGTTCACAACCATGTGAACAAGTTCGTGAGGCAGCGTACCTTCAAGTGCTTCGCGATCGAGTTTGCCCTCGTTATCGAGCATGTACATGGCGATGAAGATCGGTACACCTGTTCGGGGATCTGAACTGGTAACGCCTGCGCTGCCCTCGAATCTGGGATTATAACTTATGTAGTCCTTACTATCCTTGAAAATATAGATCGGGATTCGAAGCGCCCATTCTTGTCCGACGTGAAAATATTTGTCGAGCAAGAACTCGGTGTATTTTTCAGCCAGTTGATTGGCGGCGTATGCTGCTCTCCCGGTCGGGGCGTACATTTTGAAGAATGAGCTTTCGAGTAGGACGGGAGGGAGCTTGCCTTGTCCGCCTGCGGGCTTGACTTGATCGACTTCGTCTTCGAGTCGTTTCCAATCGATGCGTCCGATATCAACCTCATACGGATCATTTTCCCATTTGTCTTCTTCATCCAATTCTGGTTTTTGCGGGCCATTGATTCTCAGCAGCCCCAGACGCGCAAGCTGTGTTCTTTCCGGATCGTGGGTGATCGTTTTTAGTTCCGTCCAGGTCTTGGCGGCTTCTTCTTTCATTTGGAGCTTTTCGTAGGCCTCAGCCAAAAGGGCGTATGCTTCTTCATGCCCCGGATTGGATTTGATTTCTTCTGTCAGTTCGTTGACCACCGACTTGTAATCACCGGAAGCGAACTTGGTGTGCAATTCCGACATCGACAACGCCATTGCGTTTTGCACGACCAAGAGGCTCAGTGCGGATGTGACAAGGAAGCGAAGGTTTGTATGGTTTTTCATGGTTCGTCGTCCTGAATGCAGTTCGTTTCGGGGACCATTGATTGTGCGGTCTAATTGGCTTTTGCCACTTGCACCTGTCACACCCGGGTACGGTCTCGGTTGCGGTTCGTGTTTTGCTCCATTTGCTCGACACGCTCCAGGGTGTCTTCCCATTGTTTGATAAAGGGCGTCAGTTTTTCGGGGAATCCTCGGGCTCGTTTGAGCAGATACTCGATCAACGCCCTCATTGGCCGGCTTTGATTAAGAAATCGATCACACGCTTCGCGCCATTGGGTACGTTGGTCAGCCGTTAATCTGCCGTCGTCCCCGCCGAACGAAAAATTCTGGTTGTCTGGGTACACAGCCGACAACTCGTTGAGTAGGTGGTTGTAGACCTCTTCAAGGTGAATCAGTTCTGTCCGCACAAGATCGAGCTCGAATCCGGATGCATAGCCCGGCAGGATCGCTTGAGCTTTGTAGATCGATTGCCCCGTCTTTTGCAACAATTCCTTGTAGGGAAGCGTATCTTCGACGACCAAGCGGCGGTTCGGATTGTCTTTGTCGTCAATGACCTCAACAATGGCCCTAAGCGTTTCGTTCGGATCCAGCGAATCGGAAAAAGCACCAACGCTGATTTGATCGTGTCGCACGATTTGGTTGAGGTATTCAAGCAGCGCTGCCCGCATGATCTCGCGATTTTGCAGCGAGTTTCTCACTTTTGCCTTGTTTCGCATGTCGCGTTCCATGAACTCCTTGGTGCGGACACCGCCGACTTTGCGGAGGTTGCGTTCTGGGTTCTCTTTGAAGATGTCCATGTGCGCTTTGGCCCGAATCTTATCTGACTCGAGTTTGGACTCAGACATTTCTTCAAGCATCTTGTCGACTTCAGTCCATTCACCCTTGCGCTCAAGGTTCTCGATCAACAACCATTTGATTCGGCTGTCGTCGAACTCAGTACCTTTTCCGAGGAGGGGTTCGATAAGCGGTGCGATTTCATCAAAGCGACCCAATTCGTAGAGAGCGTCAGCGTTCTTTAGGGTTTGTGCCAAGTCGGTCAGTTCCGAATAGTTGCGGACCCGACTCAGCGAAAAAACGGCGCTGCCTTCGCGATCTTCGCGGATGACCTTCGCGATCTTGCGTCGCTTGTACGATTTTTCACCGAACCGTGTCTTGATTTTGACGAACCTTGGGCTCTCGCGCAGGATTTCTCCTTCGACGATCGTGCCGTCTGTCAACACGATCGTGTCGCCCGATGCCGGTTGAGCAAATGCGCAAACGAATACGGTCACGAGGCATGCGCCCATCAGAGACCCAATTGCACTTCTTACGTGGCGCAGACGCGATGATGTCGACATGTGTGGTTTGCTAATTCTCATATTAGGTTGCCAAAGTCCTCGAAAGCACATGGTTGTCACTTGTCTCCAAGAGTCTGTCGTGCGAATAGTCCATTGTCCGCTCTGACAGGTGTCCGTTCTGGCAGGTGTTTGTGTTGGTAGGCAAGGGCACACGATGCCTGCCGCGTCAGAATTCGGTCGCCGAACTACATGCTCTTCGTCAACGACCTCTGTAAAGAGTATAGCACCAAGTTCGCAGCCACTCGTCGACTTGCATCGGGCATGATTCCCCGACACTTCGGGTATAGGAAATATCCCAGCCCACTTCCGACGTCATGGGTACTCAGGATGCCGACTTCTTTGCCGTCGCGCTCAATGACATACGCGTCGATCCGTGGCAGTTTCTCCAAATCGTCACGCAACGCGCGACGCATCGCCACGGTGCGAACATCGTACCCGAACGTTTCGTAGAGTTTTCCGTTCAGAAGCGGGTGGTTGGCGACGAGTTTGCGAATGCGTATTTCGCCGTCGAGCTTCTGCAGGTCAGCCCTGAGCGACTCCGCCCAATTGGCGTCGCCGGTGAGAACCTCGGCAAACAAAAATGCCCCTTTGTCGATTTGCTTGTTGATCAACCCCAATTGCTTGTCGGTCATCTTTTCCGGACCTGCACAAGACAACCAAGCCAGTCTCACGTCGTCAGCTGGCTTATCGATGGGCGCGCTTTCGATGGACATGCGGTATCCAGATTCGATTGATCGACTCAGCGTTTCCATGAGGTCGGGAAACACGGGTTGATTGGCCCCTACTTCCATGTGTGCAACTTTCATGGAACGGGAAGTCGTTGTTCCCGACTCCCAGCTGGTCGACAAGAAACTGCTGCGGGGAGGATCGCCATCCAGAGTGTAATGGAGCAAGTTGTCGAAGAACTCAAAGGGCGTTTTGTCGCCCTCGATGTCGTAGGTGTTGAGCTCGCACGACCAATCTTTCGGTGTGAGAAACACGAAGTCTTTCAAACCGTTGCCAATCGTTCGCATGCCTCCGAGATTTTCGTGCTTCAGCTTATGCTTGATCGAAAGAATCGAGTTGTCCTCGGTGATGGCACTTAGCTTGTACTCGCCGAAGGCCTTGGCGAGCCCGGATTCAACCTCGGCGCGTCGCTGTTCGTGATCTTCTGCGATGTTAAATACCGCCACGCCACCGCCAAAGCAGTAGTCACGCAACCGCTTCCAGTAACCGTCGTCGAAGTCAACTTCGCCGGCAACGTGTACGTATTGAATCGGAACCCTGATCAGTTCTTCGACGGGATCATCGATATCGAATATCCGCCAGCTCAGCGGTTTCTTATGGCTTTTTCGCAAGAAGCGTGCGAGGTGTTCGCCATCGCGCGAAAAATCCAGATTGGAATCGTCGCTGACGATGTGTCTTTGGAAGACGATCGGCGCGCTGCCCGCGTCGAGAAGGTTTAGGGATGCGGCGCTATAGATAAGGCTGCCGGCGAAGAGGCCACTACCCAAGTCATAGTGTCTCATGATTGCTTCCGCTTCAGTGCGGAACACGTTCTTGTCATGGAGATAGAGTACGCCGGAATGTTCCATGAAGCTCTGCATCGACAGCGCGTTGAAAATCGGATTGGGTTGACTGCTTAGCGTCGGGAGTTTCTTGTAGTACTCGTCATAGTAGTCGTCCAGCCACTCCATGCCTTGTCGAAGTCCCGAGAGGTGACGCGAGTTACTCAGGTATTGCGTACAGCGCGTCGAGCCAGCAGCGAATGCCATATCGAGCGTCATGAACAGTCCGCTCATGCCCCACGCGGTGTTCATGGTCGTCGTGGCTTCGCCCAGACCACCGGATTTGTCGAGGCTCGCGCGAAAGCCCCCGTCGCGGGCTTGGGCTTCTCTAAAATAGGCTGCCGCACTGCGCCATGTCTTGGAATTGATCTTGTATCCTGCATAGTACGCTTCACGCAACGCTGACACCGCGTCCAAAGTGTTCGAGTTGTCGGTCTTTAGTGCGCGGTTTTCGGTTTGATCCTTGGGGTCAACCGATGTGGACCAACCGCCATCTTCATATTGGGCGTCGACCAACGTGTTGATGTCGCCAGCCACGCGCTGGCGGTACTCGGGAAGTCCGTAGTTTGCGAGGAAAAACAGCCGATTTCCGATGGCATTCGTCGTGGTGGCCTCTTGCTCGGCGAGCCATTTGATGCCGGCTTTCATTGGTTTGGAGGTCATGTCTTCGCCCTGCCGGGCAAGCGTATCTAAAATATACGCGGTGATTCCGACACTGTCGCTGATGCTGCCCGCGTTCCAATAACCTTGCTGGTTCTGCGCCCGCTTGAGAGCTTCCGCCGTCTGCTGATGTGCGCTGACGATTTGTTCTTCCAGCACATCGTCGATCGTGATGTAGCGAGTCGGTGTTGGAAGCGGTGGCTCCTTGCCCTCAAGGAGTGATTCGTTCAATTCCCGCAGGCTGACTCGCGTGAATAGCACGGACCCCTTAAAGCTTTGGGGAAACTTGAAGACCAGCCATTGTCCACCTGTCATGTATTGGAAATCAGGAGTTTCCACGACGCCGCGCTTCGCGAAATCATCGTAGGTCTTGTCGTCTTTTGACCAACTGAGTTGTACTTCGGCACCCATGAACTGACCGTCTGCCCAAAATGCCGGTGCGACCATGTCCAGTTTCGGAATCTCACCCTTCCCGGTTGGGACGCATGTCACATTGTACGCATACTTGCGATTGGCTCGGATGCTCCCCAGCAAGTCAAACCAAACTTCGACGTCATACGTGCCCTTAACGTTCTTAATCTCCGACGCATCCAGCATCAGACCGGCGCTGCTTCCGCCCTGGACGTAACCGACGAACATGCCCTTGGCGATTTCACCAGCCGATTGGCCCCGGGCGATCACTCGGCCAAAACTTTGACGACCCGGTATTTCAAAGATCGCCTCGTGCTGAGTCCCACTCAGGCGGACATTTGCACGTGTGCGCGGCTGCTCCAAGTCGCCATTTGCAACCATGTTCGGATTGGCATTGGCCGTTGAAGCCAGTAGCGCCAGGCAAAGTCCCGCACCAAGAATTGCGACTCGCTTGCTCATGACTGGTGAGCGCTCGCCAGAAAGGTTCATCATGTTTGGAAGCTCCGCTGAGATTATGCTCTGACTGTTTGGTTGGTGTATCCCCATGCGTTTCATAGCCATCCGCCAACTCCGAACATTGTACATCAGGACGAAACGAAGTGTGCTTAACGGAATGGAGCCCGACGACCGCACCATTGTCCACTGAGACGGCGCGCCAGGGCGCCCACATCTTGAAACACCAGTCGATCGACCGCCGACGTCGAAACTAATAGAACTAATGTTTTTAGTTTATCGGTTCGTCGACTAGATTGCCAGCCTTCTTTAAGGTGGCGTTACATGATTTTGAGCAGGGCTTGACCGGGGAGAGGAGATTGGCGCGGGTCATGCGTTCCCTATCAAAGCTTTGGCGCGTCGATCTTGTTAACGCAAGTGATTAAATGACATATAGTTAAGATTCTTGAAGTGTTGCATTGCCTAGGTTGCCACCTGTGCGGCGCCGGCAATGCCTGGATTGATTGCCTTGAATAGCATCACCGTCGTTCTTCCGCTGGCCGCACTCATCGCATCCGTCATCTCCGGCATCATCGGGATGGGCGGAGGCATCCTCCTTCTCGCCGTGATGCTGTCATTCCTGGATCATGGCAAGGCCATACCGCTTCATGCGGTGGTTCAGTTGTGCAGCAACACGACGCGGGCAATCGCATTTTGGAAGAGCGCCGATTTGGCAGCCGTCCGCCGATTTGTTTTTGGGATGCTACCGGGAGCAGCCGTCGGCACGTTGGCACTCTATTGGATCGGTCGCATCGAAGCCGGCGAACCCTATCTCAAAATCATGGTCGGTTTGTACGTGTTGGTCGCTCCATTCGTACCAGCCCGCAAGTCGCAGGATTCACCAACGTATGAAACAAGTCTGCGCGGGTTCTTTTCCATTGGCTTTTTGGCCGGTGCAATGGCGCTGACGGTTGGGGCAATCGGCCCATTGATCGCGCCGATTTTTGCACGCCACGGATACGTCAAGGAGCGATTGATCGCCACGAAGGCCCTGTGTCAAACCATGACACATTTTATCAAGTTGCCAGCGTTTCTGATTCTCGGCACGTTTGATGGAATCGCCACTGGCACGCTGGCGCTGCTCATGGTAATTGCGGTGATACCCGGTACGCTTCTCGGTAAGCACTTGTTGAAATATGTGTCACCGAGCCTCTTTATTTGGATGTTCAAGATCGCGTTGGTGGTTGCCGGTATGAAGGTGTTGATCGTTGACGGTATCATGAAGTTGAATATCAACTGACATGCTGAATTGCGCGAAGCAAGGAAAAATGACGCTGCCATGAAACCGTCGCTGGACATTAAGATCGGCCAAATGATCATGGTCGGGTTTCGTGGGACTCACGTCTCAGAGAATTCTCCGATTGTCGAATGCATTCGTGACTGTCATCTTGGTGGCGTGTGGCTTTGCGACTACCGTCCGCCGTCGGGAGAGGCATTGGGCAACGTATCCACCGAGCCCCAACTGTGCGAACTCGTCGCGTCATTGAAACAGTCGGCTCGCATTCCGCTCTTGATGGCAATCGACGCGGAGGGGGGCAATGTGATTCGGCTCAAACCTGAATATGGGTTTCCACCGACGCGAACGGCGGCTGAGTTGGGCGAGGCGGGCGATGTCGAAGCCACTCGTGCGCAATCACGACAGATTGCGGAATCACTGCGCGGTCTCGGATTCAATTTGAATTTTGCCCCCGTTGTGGACGTCAACATCAATCCAGAGAATCCTGCGCTGGGTCAGCGCGGACGATGCTTTTCTTCTGATCCCGGTGTTGTGGGTGAATTGGCCAGCGTATTCGTCGAGGAACACCGTCGCGTGGGGATTGGCTGCGCCGTGAAACACTTTCCCGGTCAGGGCAGCGCCGCCTCGGACACGCATGTGGGTTTTGTTGATGCGAGTGAGGGCTGGTCGCGCGATGAGCTAAAACCCTTCGCCACGCTGATTCAACGCGGACTGGCCGACGCCATGCTCACCGGGCATATGTACATCAAACAGCTCGACCTCAAAAACCCTGCCACGCTTTCGCCGGCCGTCGCGACGGAACTCCTGCGCGACGAATTGGGATTCGATGGCGTTTTGTTCTCAGACGATCTTGGCATGGGGGCGATCGAGGGCAACTACTCGTTCGATGAAGCGATCGCGCTGGCAATCGAAGCTGGCGTGGACGTGATGCTGCACGCCAACACCGAAGTGCATCACCCCGACATCGGACGCCGCATCTTCGATTCGATCGGGCGACACGTCAGGTCGGGCCGTCTCAGCGAAGAGCGGATCGATGTCTCGTATCAACGCATCATGCGGCTAAAAAACCGGCTCACAGCGGATGATTCCACAACCCTTTGACGCCAAGCTCAATCAGCTTTCGCCTGCGCCATAAGCGGCGCACGCCAGCAGCACCCAGCCAGCCAACAGCAGCACACCACCGATGGGCGTGATCGCGCCGAGTTTTTTGATTTCCGTCAGGGCCATCGCGTAGAGGCTGAAAGAGAAGATGCACGCGCCAATGGTCATGCAATAACCGGATGCGTTGATTGTCTTCGACGGAAACTTGAAGGCGAGGAATGCGACGCCGATCAGCGCGAGGGCGTGGTACATTTCATAACGGGCGCCGGTTTCAAAATTAGCTGCCATCCTCTCACCTGCTTGTTCCAGGCGATCTTTCAAACTGTGGGCACCGAACGCACCGAGCGCCACCGAAATAAATCCATGAACTGCCGCACAAATCAGCCATACTCTCCACATCGTTTTTTACTCACCTTCAGGGTTTGATCGCGTCGTGTTCCACTGCGGTTGACACCTCAACGATCGTTGGTGTTATCGTTCGATTCTGGGGTCACGTCTTTGTAGGCCACGTCGATAAATTGATCGTCGTTGGATGTTCGTTCTGACACGCCGCCGAAGAATTCCGCCCCGCCAAAGTGGACCGTTGTCGACTGTGCTGATTTGGTTGAGATGCGTTGGCTGAACTGGGCTTGAAGCATCTTGCGAACCATGCGGCGAATTGGCGCGATGAGCAAACCAAACCCGACCGCATCGGTGATGACGCCGGGCGTGACCAACAGAACGGCGGCGACGAATATCATCATCCCCTCGATCATTTCGTCCGTGGGGATGTGGCCCGAGCCGATTCGTTCCTGGATTTTCGTCATCGCCCGCATGCCCTCGCGGCGGGCGAGGGCGGCGCCGATGATTCCGGTCAGAATCACCAGTGCAATGGTCGGGCCCGCATGGATCGCTTTGCCGATGCGGATCAGCAGCCACAATTCAATGACTGGAACGGCGACGAATAGTAGAAACAACCAGGGCATTTTCCTCACTCATCTCGAATTGGTTGGCGGGCGATATCGTGTGCCAGCTACCGGGTTGCAGTATCGAATCAGCCGGCAAAGCGTCAAGCCATCTCGACAGGCGTTATGAAGTCATCTCATTTCACCAGCACATGTGAATATAGGAGAGATGGCTTCGGTTGGCCGGAAAAGTGTAAAAAATAAAAAAATAATCTGTCAAGAATCGGGCCCCAACGACGTATATACCAGTGGAAAGCGAACTTGTTCGAGCCATTTGCTGTCGGATGCTTGAAAGATTTGGAACGGTCGAAGCCAATGATGCAGTGGATGGACAAAACGAAATAAGCAACGGTTGCTGAGAATTCAGCAAGCTGACAATACTCCTCCTTCTCCTTCTCGTAGAGACCCCACCGCCGCGAGGCCTTGGGGTCTCTTATTTTTTACCCGTCAGGATTCTTGGGGGTCGTGAGGGACTTTGAGGGTGTTAGCCGCCGGATTGCGGCGACCACGCATTGAGGGCGCGATCAAAGGGCAGCAGCGTCACGCGATAACCCGATGCCCTCGCGAGGAATTGTCGTCGATCCGGGCCCGCGAGATGCATGAGGCAGTTGAGCATGGTCGCGGTTGTGTTGCGGGTCTCGCGTCGAAACAGCGCGTAGAAGGCTTCGCGATTGGTCCAGATGTCCAGACCCACCAGCAGTTGCTGTCGTTCATGATCGACGACCACCATCCTCGGATTGTCGATCGATCTCAGCGCCAATTCTTTCAACCGATCATTAAGGCCGTTGCCTCGATAGGGTTGGTCGCTAAGTGTCGGCGATCCCTTGGCGGCTGAACACAGTGCGAAGTTGAATCGCGCATTGCCTTTGCTCTCTTCGACAGCCCGCTCGCGAATTTGTGCGAGGTCGAGGATCTTGCCATCGATGCGGAAGCGGTAGTCGTACTCCAAATTACGCATCGCCACGTCGTGCATGGTCGAAGGAATGTCGGATGACAGGACGGCTTTGAGGACGCAGGCGTTGTAGCAGTTGATCAAGTACGCCATTCGTGCGGATGGATCACCAAAAAATGAAGGCGTCGTAGTGGGTCCGACATACGCAACGTGGTTGAGGTACTCGTCGAGTTGGCTGGCATCGCGCTTGAGCGTTTCGTAATCGACAAGACCGTCGCGTACGCACGTTCGCAGCACATTGGCCCAAGGACGATCGTCGTATGCCGTTGGTGCCTCCGTCGGGCGGGCGGCTTGCGGATCATACAGGTCCGCCTTCGGATGGCCACACCCAACCAATGCAAGCGCTGCGATTGGCAAAAAGATGCGGCGCGCAATGGCCGAGCAATGTCGATATGCGAAAGCTTTGGCCACGCGCTACTCCTCGTACAGCTGATGAATGGTTAAACCGGTCGCCAGCTTTGGAAAGAAGAATGTGCTCTTTTGCGGCATGAGTTCACCGGCTTCGCTGACGGCCCGGAGTTGCTCCATCGGCGTCGCTTTCGGCAAGATCGCCACACCGCTTTTTTCCTCGGCCATCTTGCAGGCGAGGGCGATCGATTTGGCATAGTCGATTTTAAAATTCGCGTTGGCCGACAGGTCATCGATGAGGTAGCGGTGCAGATAAGCCACGTCGAGTTCGCGCCATGCGGGAGCGTGATCGGAGGCGATGTCCTCGAGGATCGCACGGTTGGTGAACTTCACACCCGCTTTTTTCTTGGAGGCACCGTCGTAGAGGTGCATGTCGGCTGCGCCGTCGTCGGCTGCTTCAATGCCGTCGGACCAACCTTCCATAAGCCCGCTGAGATTGACGCCGTTTCCGGACAGGACGCGATTGTATCCTTGGATCACGCAGCCAGGATCGTCCATGCTGGCTAGCACCATCATCACGAAGTTGGCTGGGTGGTTGCTGGGCAGCGCCGAGCCGTGCATCTCGGTGAGATAACTGCGATAGTTCAGCGCGGTCGTGTATCGGTGGTGACCGTCGGCGATGTAAAAGTTCTTGCTGATCAGTGCGTCGGTGACGGCTTTGATTGCTTGAGCGTCTTTCACGACCCACATTTCGTTCTTCACGCCATCAAGTTCCGCGACTGCGTCAGCCTTACCGCTGGTGGGAGTGGCCAATGCTTTGCCGACGGCGTTCTCCGGGTCGGTGTAGACCGAGAAGATCGGTGAGAGGTTGCAGCGCGTTTCTTTGGTCAACGCAAAGCGGTCGGCTTTGGGCCCGCCGAACGTTTCTTCGTGCGGAAGGATCAAGCCTTCGCTGAATTCGTGCAACCGCGCCGCGACGATAATTTGATGCCGCGTGTGCTTTTGTCCGTCGAGATCAAACGTTTGGTTGTAGGCGTAGACGGCTGGTGCGTCTTCGCGGACGAGGACACCCTGAGCGGTCCACATGTCAAGATTGAACTGGGCGTCGAGATAGGCTTGTTGCGGGCCCTCGTCTTTCGGCGGAATGTGCGGCAGATCGACCGCGACGATGTTGTGCGAATCCTTGGCCAGCAAGGCGTCCTTATCATTCTGATCCAGCACGTCGTAAGGCGGTGCCAAGACACCCGACAGATCGCCGCCAAAGCGGTCGAAGTCATAGCGCAAGGCTCGAAAGGGCGCGACTTCAGACATCGTTATTCCCTCGTTTCTTTGAAGTTCAAATCCACACAGCGCGTGTTTCGCGTCTCTGCTCGGCAACCGTTCGAGTCGATGTTTTTCTCGAATTTCAGAAGCCAGCCGCCCAGCGTATCGGTTGCCCGTCAAGGCTGCAACCTCCTGCGAACCGGTCGATCGATTGTGCAAATGGCGCGGCGTCAGCCGTTGCCGTTTGTTCCTAGCGTGCATGTCGCGCCAGCGGCATGATAGCCCAGTGAATGCCAGCAAGGTTCGGTAACAGGCACGATGTGCCGGTTTTCTGATGTCGGTTGCTTTTGGCTGCCGAAGCTCACTGCGGATTCTTGTTATTGCGAAGACTCCGTGAGTTTATAGGATGATCTGATGAACAAGAACGACATCCGAACGCTTGCTTTCGCTGGACTTTTTTTCCTTCAATTGCCCTCATGTTCCTCGAGCAATCTGTCTCTCAAGCCCCGGATGGAAAACTTGCCACAAGACGTTGTCGTCTTGCCGACACGCAGCTGTGGCGATCTCTTTTTTGTCACTGCAAGAATCAACGGCGAGGATGGATTCAATCTGATTCTCGATACCGGTGCGAGCGGGCTTTCTCTCTCAAGAGAAGCCGCCAGGCGGTTGTGGAGAAACGGGTCAACGCGACATGTCAACGAGCTTCGAATTGGGGACTACGTTGTACGCGATTTTGACGCAACGACAAGCAACCAAACCGCCACCAGCGCCATGCTCGGTGAGCGGATTGACGGCTTGTTGGGCGTCAACCTATTTGCGGGTGTTTTGCTTACGATTGATTTTCCAAATCGCATGATAAAGCTCGAGCGTGGTTCACTGGATGCATCCAGCGAAAACGTTACCCGCTATACTGGAGGCGAGCGGCCGTTCCTGAAATTTCAAACAGCCGGTGTGCGCCAAGAATTCCTGCTCGACACAGGTTTTACAGGAGCCATTGGGGTTCCATCCCTGGAGAAAATGCAACTCGATGGTGATCCGGTGTTCCATTCTGTCAGCGCATCGGTCCGTGGTGGATTCTTGACGCAAGCAGCACGACTCAGCACGGATGCGACTTGGGGACCGCTTCGATTGTCCCGACCCATCGTTCGCACGCGAAAGAAGCGCACGCCAATCATCGGGACGGATATTCTAAGTCGTTTCGCGCTGACATTCGATCATGCCAAAAAGCTTGTCCGGTTCGACGGGCCGATTCATCAAGCAATTGGAATGGAGCCGCTTCGCTCGATGGGGTTCATAGTCTCGCCCGAGAAGGGCAAGTATCGGGTTGTCCATGTGATCGAAAACAGTCCAACCCACGAGGCGGGCATTGAACTCGGCGACCATGTGGAAGCCATCGATGGCAATTCGCTTCGGATCGATTGTGAGTCAAGGAACAATGCACGGCGTGAACGCAGCACGCTAAGCCACCGCACGGTCACGTTCAGTCGCGAAGGCAGGCAATGGGACGCAGTTCTCCGCTACGTCGAACAACTTCCTTAGGCTTCAAAAAAATTTGATCGCCACCCGTCTACTGTTCAGCGGCACGTTGAATACAGCCTTCACGAAGACGGAGCCGAACAAATAGGGCTCACGAGCCCATCAATTCCCCATTTCAGAAGCTACGTCCCCCGCTCCTGCAGCATGCGGCACGTGAATGCCTCCAAAGTTCGGTATCAGGCGCAGTATGCCGGATTTCTGGTGCCGGTTGCCTTTGGCTGCCGATACACCACCAAGAGGTTCTCGCATAGTGTTTCGCGCTTTTCAGTAATTTGCGCTTGGGAGTGGGCGTCGTGGCGGATTGCATTGTTCTGTGTAGCGGTGGCATCAATAGCACGGTGGCTGCGACGCATGCAGCCCGCGAGGGTGACGTGCATCTGCTGCATGTGGACTTTGGGCAGGCGGCTGCGACGGTTCAACGCAGTGCAGTGCGCGAGATCGCTCAGGTTCTGGAATGCGGCGTCACCGATATCGACCTGCCGCATTTGTCGGCCATCGCCCAATTGCACAGAAATGCGAATCCGCAATCGGCCGAACCGCTCGATTCAGCCACGCCGAAGACGCCCAAACTCACGTTGGCTTCGGTTCCGTTGTTGATGTCCGAGTTACTCGGTATCGGCATTCAAGCCGCAATACGTCTGGGTGCGTCAGCCGTCGTCGTCGGATCCAGCGAAGCCGCCAACGAAGTCGAAACCGAATCCGCACCAGGACGCGGTGCGCCATATCTTCGTCAGGACTATTACTATCTCTTCAGCCGCCTAACCGAGATGTCGGTCAGCACCAAGAACCCAGTCCGATTGGAAATGCCGCTCATCGATTTCACCCGAGACGAAATCATCAAAGCCGGTTCCCGTTTCAACACCCCCTTCGACCTAACCTACGCCTGCAAATCAGACCTCGGCACCCACTGCAATACCTGCCCCGACTGCATCGCCCGCACGCAAGCATTCAACGCCGCCAAAATGCACGACCCCGCTTTCGCAAACGCACCGGCCTGATTCGCCAAGAAGGGTGGGCTGTGCCTACCACTTGTTTGATGACGTATTCCCCCGAGGACACGACCCAACTACACGACCTTGATCTCACCGCATTCGGGGCAGATTCCACTTTCGTTACCCGTGAGGTCATACGTGCAAGAGGCGCACTTGTTGTGCCTGCGGAGGCGCTGTCTTCTCAATGGGCGGACAATGAACACAATAGCTGGATATACTGCGAACAACCCTACCAATGGCCAGATCGCCAGCATGCTGCATGTGTCCATGATGTAGGCGGGAGAACTGGTGCTGTGGATCTTGTCAAGCCGATTCGCTAAGCAACTACTGCGAGTCAAGAAAGGTCGCAGGAAAACCTGTGTCGGCCACGAAGGGCTGTTGCTGGAATGGGTGGTGCGCTCAATGATCTGAATGAATCCACCTCGCGACTCAATCGATGTTGAGGATACAACCTGCTGGCCACGCCAGGTGAAGTAAGTTGGCCCCGTCACATTGACGAAATTGATGAAAAGCAACATGCAACTGCAGGCGAGAAGCAATCCAAGAGCAGCTTTCGAGATGCCCGATCTGTGTCTCATGAATTGCCCCCGATGCCATTCCAGACATCCCTAGTTTGCTACGAAAACGGGACGAAAATCTCGCAAACAATTCGTATTCCGCTTTGAGGCGAGTTGATCTCAAATGTAGTCTATCGTGCGGGGTCGTTGCACATAGGTTGCCCTGAAACCAGTCTGCATTGATAATTGAATGATGTTCAATTGATGGGAGCTCTTGTGTCTGACATCGGAAACATCCTCAACCTCGCTCGCAGCAAGAAGGCTGGCGATGTTCATATTGTTGCTGGGTCGCCAGTTTTGTTTCGCATTGGCGGTGAATTGCAGCCGGTGACGCGTGAAGTCTTGGACTCGAAGATGGCCAAGGACTTGACTTATGCGCTCTTGACACCGACGCAGATTGTGGAATTTGAGCGCGACCTCGACATTGACTTTATGTATGCCGACACCAGGAAGCAGCGCTATCGCATCAACGTCAGCTACAACGATGGTGAGATCGGCGCGGTGGCGCGGTTGTTGGCCAGCGCTCCGATGACACTCGATCAAATCCGCATGCCCGACATCGTTCGCAAATTCGCCCACGCCCGCAAGGGTCTGGTGCTGATTACCGGTGCGACCAGCGAAGGCAAAACCACCACGATGGCGGCCATGATCGACGAGATCAACGAGACGGCCAAGCGACACATCATCACCATCGAAGACCCGATCGAATACGTCCACCCCAATAAGAACTCGGTGGTGCGGCAGCGTGAAGTGGGCAAGGACACCAAGACATTCGGGCGCGGGCTGCGTGCTGCCCTTCGTCAAGATCCCGACGTCATCGCCATCGGTGAGATGCGCGACTACGACACGATCAAAATCGCGCTGACGGCAGCAGAAACTGGCGTGCTGGTGATGTCCACGCTGCACGTTATTTCGATCGACAAGATCGTCGAGCGATTGCTGTCATACGCACCGGACAGCGGCGACGGGCACATCCGCAACCTGATGGCCGAATCGCTCTTGGGCGTGATCCACCAGGAATTGATGCCGACGATAGACGGCGGCAAGCGGGTGGCGTGCGAAACGCTCGTCGCGACGGATGCGGTGCGCAACGTGCTGAGAAACAAGGGCACATTCCATCTGCGAAACGCGATCACCACCGGCCAACGCCATGGCATGCAACCCATGAAAGCCTCGCTCGATGCGATTCTTGAAGAAGGCGTGATCAGCGAATCCACGTATCATCGGGTGCTTGAGAATTACGTTTAGATTGAGTGATTCACACATCCCGTCGGTCCCCCACCCTGAAAGGGCGGGGCACCCGTATCGGTTTATTGCATGATCTTCAGGTAGGCGACGTAACCGAAGAATAGGACGGTTAGCGTCAGCAGGGCGTTGGTTAGGATGCCGCTTTTGTATTGTTTGCCGACCCAAGCGGTGCGGTTGTTCATGATGAGCAGTGTGCCGGCGAGGAACGGCATGAACATGGCGGCCATCACTGCGTAGTAGATTTGTACTTTTTGCAGACTCAAGTTCATCATTACGATGGGAACAATTGCCAATGCGATTAGGAATGCGCGATAGGCTTTTGTCTTGGTGTAGTCGATGTTGCGGCGTTGGTTGGCGTCGGCGCCGGATCGGATGAGCATGAAGTCGGCGAAGAGGTAGGGGATGCTTTGCCACACGCCCAGCAGGCTTGAGAACACTGCGCCCCAGAAGCCAATCAAGAATAGCCACTTGCCTGGCGCGCCCATGACGCCTTCGAGTTGTGCAGCGAGTTCGATCGCGACGTTCTCGCCACCTTTCTGCAACACAAGACGCGAACCGATTATGAGCATCGCGACGCCGAATAGCGAAGTCATGGTGTACCCGATGGTCAGGTCGAGGCGCGAATCACGCAGCCCGCTCATGCCGCGCCGACCGGCTTCTCGTATCCAATAACCGTACGACAGCAGCGTTACGGAACCGCCGACGCCGCCGAGTACGCCGAGGATGAACTTGGTGTCGGCGGCTTTGAAGGTTGGTTTGATGATGCCGGTCGCTACGGCTGACCAATCTGGTTTGATCATGATGGCAGTGGCCATGACGGCGCAAAACATGATGCCGATGCAAACGGACATCAGTTTTTCAAACAGCGCAAAACCGCCGACCCATACCAACGTCAATCCGAGGAGCGAGTGAAAGATGCCCCAGACTACTTTTGCGTGTTGGGCCGACAGTCCCAGGTCATAGATGCCAGCCCCCGCCGCCCCGCACGCGCTGATTAAAGCCCCGCCAGTAAATACCGACCAGGCGAGGAGGTAGGTCACGAACACCCAGCGAACCGGTGCGCCCAATCGATCGTTCCAGCCCTCCAGCAGGGTGGTATCGGTGGCGAGTTGCCAGCGGGCGAGGCCTTCGTTGAGCGTCCATTTGAGGATACCGCCGATGACGGCTGCCCATGCGATGACCACGCCGACGTTTGATCCCGCGATGCTGGCTGTGATGAGGTCGCCAGCTCCCACGCCGGTGGCTGCGATGAGGATTCCGGGGGCAAGCCGATAGAACAATCCGGTTTTCTTATGGTCCGAGTCACCCATGCTTTTCGAGGTTACCGCAAATACGCAATCGTGTCGCGAATAGAATGCGGTGCTGGGGGGCAACGGTCGCGATGGTTGAACGGATGGTCCGCATGCGTTCAAATGCAAGTGTTAGACGGGCTCATAGCTCAGCGGTTAGAGCAGTCGACTCATAATCGATTGGTCCGGGGTTCGAATCCCTGTGGGCCCAATAGTGGGAAGTACAAATCGGTCGGGCTGGCTTGTGGGAAATTGAATTCCTTGGAAGGAGAATGCAATGATGTGGAGAAAATTACGGGCTTGGACATTGATGTTCGTAGCGGGATCGGTGGTTCTTCTGATGGCGTCCTGCCAAGCACCGCAAGATGAAGGCGGTTCCAGCGCCGACTCTTGTGTCGATGAAACCGACTGTGCTGAAGGTGAAGTCTGTGTCTTCGACTCGGCAGAAAATGGTCTTGTTTGTCGTGACGGTGCGCTGTTTGGTCTATAGGTCGCATTCTGATTCTGACTAAGCCTATTTCTGCAACAGATTCGCTGAAAACATGATCGACTGTTGGCAAAGCATCTCCGGCCACGGGAACGGTCCAGGTCGGCGGCGTGTTGAGTTTTGGGCGTTTGGATTGTCGCCGCAGAGGATTTTCACATTCCAAATCAATCACAGTTCATTCACGGCGTTAACGCTTCGTCAAGCATTGGCGGGCGAGCACCGAGTGGCCACCCAGACACCACGGTTGGATTGGTTTCGCTCTAACTGGTGACATGTCGGTGCTCTTGAAATGAACGATCGGCAACAAAAGGGACCTAAATGCGAATTCCAATCCGTCTGCTATCCATCATTGTTCTGGTTGGCATTGTGGGCGTCTGCCCTGGTTGTGGTCTTCGGGAAATCCGAACCAAGACCAAGTTCGGCGTGGAGGCGAGGCATACCAATGACGACAAGTCGCACGTTGAACGTTACCTCGTCCAGGAAGCCCTGCAATTCAAGTGGGACCACGGTATCGACACGTCGCTGATCTATCGCCGGCGGGATGTATCCAACAGCGAATCGGGCGATTCGGATGATGGGGTCTGGTTTGAGATTGGCCTGCCGATTTGGAAGGCTCCGAAGAAGCCCGACAAAGTCAAAGCGCGCATGGCTGCTCTCGAGCGACGGGTGGCGGAACTTGAGCAATCGCTGGGCTCAACGAAGCAATCTGATCCACCGGTGCAGCCCATTCCCGAAACCCCGCAATGAACGTCTACGCTTGTTTTTGCAGGAGAAATCGCTGATAGCGTGAGCGGCCGGTGGCGAAGCGTTCCTGAATGCACGAACCCTCTACGCCTGCGAATTGGCGGAAGAGCGGTCGGAGCAAAGTGGGGGCGAGTTTCTTGACCAACTCATTGTTGTGTTCGGTGTTGTCTGCCAAGCCTTTGGCGACGTTGGGTGTGATGTCTTCGTCTTCAAGCACAGTCAGGCCCGACTCGGCGATCTGCTGCTTCCACGCGGGTACTTCTTCTTCGTTGCGGAAGTCGGTGTACAAGAAATGACCGCCCGGTTTTAACACTCGGTGCACTTCACTCAGAAATTTTGGCACATCGAGGTAGTCGTGCGACGCTTCGACGTTGACGACGGCATCACAAGATTCGTTATCGACGGGCAGCCGCTGGGCGTCGCCACAGATGTAGGCGAGTCCCGGTTCGCCGTGCTGCTTGTTGCAATACTTGACGGCCCGCGGTTGACGATCGATGCCACACATGCGGCGGGCTTTGAGGTATCGCTTGATGTACTTCGCGCCGCCACCACGACCACTGCTGACTTCCAAAACGTCGCGGCCGGTCAAATCGACTCGGCTGACAACGTGGTGGTAGAGTTGGATGTAAACGCGGTTACGCTCGTCGGCTTCTTCGAGCTGCACCTTTTCGCCGTCGATGGGCGAGAAGCCGTAGTTGAGGAAACTCACTTCGGCGGAGTTGTCGATCTTTCTGTTGAGGTAACGATAGAGATTCTTGGAGACGGTATCCTTCACGCCATCAAGACGCAAAACATCGTTGACCTTATCGACAATCGTATTGAACACAGGTTGAGTCCCTTCGATAGCCCGCTGATTGGGGTGAATATTTCTCGTTGAACGCGGCGTCCATTCCGAATCTTGCATGGCTTATGCCGGAATCGGTCGGCGCACGTTGGTCTAGTTCGTCACTCCCGCGCACGCGGGAGTCCAGTACGGGTGTTGCGAGATACGGGGGTTCTGGATTCCTGCTTTCGCGGGAATGACGTTCTTGCGCGACAATGACGGCTACCTGCGCCCCGCAAGATCATGTGGGGGCATATGCTAGCGACAAGTTGGCGATGGGCAAGGCGTAGTTGCTCGGTTCACGATCGCGTTTGTGGATGCGGCGATCAGGTAAACACCGCACTAGATCGAGGTGGCTATTCCTCGTCCGGACAATCGTACGCGGTTTCAGGGTCAAAACCGGGGTCCCTCGCGAAGGTCAGCGTTTGCACGGCCTGCTCGAATGTGCCGGCTCGGGCGACGATAAAATACCCGTGCCAGACTTCAACACGCGGGTCGGTGTTGCCTTCAAAGTCCGTGAAAATGTCACCGAGGTATGGGCAGCCGCAGGTCTCTGCTTCCGGATCGCACCCGGGCCAATCCGGCGAAATCGGGAAGCTGAATTCGGCTTCCATGGTGACGTCTTCGGCATCGTTTGGATTCGAGAAACTCTTAGAGGTGCTGACCATGCAGTTGGCTTGTAGCTGCGTGAAATCGGCTCCGTCCTTGTGCTGAAACAGAACCCAACCGTGGTCCGTGGTGTTGATTCCAGATTGACCGTCAACTTCGACTCCATCCGTTTCGCCGAGACCGCAGAAGCATCCGATGTTGCAACGTGAGCAGCCGGCTGACACGAATACTTGTACGCTGGATGATCCGCCAGACGGCACATTGTACGAGATTCGTACATTGAGATTTTCGCCGCCGACAATTTCTGTATTCGCTTCGACTATGCGTAGCCGACTGCCTCGCTGATATTCGTCTTGCGGGAATCCATCGCATTCGTTTTCCGGCACGTCGACTCCTTCGATGCTTGTGGTCGCTGCACCGAGGAACACGCCGTTGGCATCGGTCGCTCTGACGGTCACTTTATCGATGTCGCCGATGACAAATGACGTTGCGCGATAACGAGCCATGCTCTCGGTCGTAGTAAACGAAGTGGTTGTGTCTCCGTCCTCCGGGTCGGTTAACGCCGCAACGATAAAGCCGTTGTCGCCGGTGGTACTCCACTCGTACGTGATGGGAAGGGCTTGATTTCCCGCAACGAACGCCGAGATGTCTTTCGATAGGATGGTTTCGGTCAGGCGCACGGGCGATGGCGAGAGCTTGACCGACGCGACTTCGGCATCCCAAAACTCGATGTCATTCGATTGTGCAAGATGGTTGACAACCTGAGCCACGTCGCGGTTATCGAAGCTGTTGTAGATCGCGAGCATGAAGCTTTCCATTTGAACCAGGCGCTGCATACCGCCGGCCATTTGAACTGTGTCGATTTGTTCTGCCGTCCGAGCGTTGTATGCGAGCGTCAGAGCGTTGATCAGATCGAATCGAAACAGTTGATTGTTCATAAAGCGGTCAATAACCACGCGGAGGGCCTCGACGTATCCGTCGCGCGACGTCAGCTCGACGCCCGCGCCCTCCAGGATCGGGAGGATCAACTGAGCCAGCGTGCGGCCCGCTTCCGGTTGCTGATCAAATATCGTTGAAACGTTAACCCCTAAGCCCATTTGTTCGCTCAGGGGGATCAGCACCTTGAATACAAAGCTTTCCAGACGCAATTCCTCCAGTTTTTCTTCCCACTCACTGCGGACATTGGCGTACTGCGTGGCATTCAGGGTGGCTGAGTCGATGGGGTTAAACGATGGGCCGAGGAAGACCAACTCGTACTCCGTTCGGCTAGCGTTTTCGTGCTGGGGAAGATCGAGTGGGCCGACTTCTCGATTTTCCCAAACTGCGCGATCGAGGTCCGTGAGCGTAATGGAGGCGATGGCCAACGATGCGTTGAACTGCCCGGACAACGTGCGCGCATCGGGAATCGGAATCGGTTCGCCAATTTGCTGATAGACGTCATGCTCGGTGCGGTTGCCTTCGAGGTCTTCGTACGCGGTTTCGAGGAGGTACAGCAACCCCGAACGCGCGAAGAGATTTTGGGCGGTGAATGTCGGCGTGTCATCTTCGGCGATCATTCGAATGCCGCCTTGCACGCTTGTCGGCGAAACCGAGACCAATGCGTCGCGGCCAACCTCGCCACGCGTTTTGGCCGCGAACTTACCTTCGAGGTTACCTGCGATGTCGTCGCTGATTTCGTTGATCAGATTGATCGTTTCCATCTCGACGCTTTCGTTGACGTCTGGGTCGCAGTTGAGGGCGCGGCGATCCTTGGTCAGCGCGACGGCGATTACGTCAGCCAGCCGCTGAACTGCATCGGAATTCTCGATTTCAAACAGAAGGTCGGATGTTGCTTCCGGAGGCAACGACCAGCCACCGACGGCCATATAGAGGATCGCGGCGGCCGTCGTTTTTGTGCTGACTTCCGGCGGGTCGCGCAGCAGAATCCACGGATGCCAACTGATCATCACGATGTTGCCTTCTTGATCGACGACCTGAATCAGTGTCGAGTAATTGGTAGCGGCTTGCACGGTGAACTGACCGTCGGCTGCCACCGGTGCGCTTTCGAAGTTCGTAACGACGCGGAGGTCTGAAGCGGTAAACGAAACGCCCTGCGGAACAATCACTTTGCCGGGCGAGAAGATATTTTCGACGATCACGCCGTCACCAACCGTGCCTGTACCGGGAGCGTCCGGAATGCCCGAGTTGTCGTCGGATCCTGATCCACTGCCGCCTCCGCCGTTTCCACCGCTATCTCCAGGAGGGGGCGCTGGGGCACAACCGATGATAATCGAAAGGGACAAGGCTAAAGCAGTGGCGACGAGCGAACTCGAGCGTTGCATGAAAGTATCTCCGTAAAAGGTGGCCACCCGCAGTCAATACGGACGACTGGGCCTTCAATAGATACTTGCCTGCGACCGAACGGATTCTGAAACGAATCGCTCGTTTGGCGTGTGGCGGTGTCTTAACCGGCCATCTTGTCGAACAGGTGGGCTGAGGTGCGGATGCCCTTGTAGAAATCATCAACGACCATGAATTCGTTGGGGCCGTGCAGGTTGCAGGTTGGCAGGCTGAATCCGACCATCAGCGATTCGGCACCGAGGACCTTCTTGAATAGCGGCAGGATGGGTAGTGACCCGCCCTCGCGCGTAAATGCTGGAGCCACGCCGAAACCGGCTTCGACTGCGGCGGCTGCTTTCTTCAGTCCTGGATTGTCGAGCGGGCACATGTAGGCTTCGCAGTTGGTGAACGTCTTGATGTTAAAATCGACGCCTGCCGGTGTGTGCTTTTCGACGAACGCATCAAACGCGGCGCTGACTTTGTCTGCCGACTGATTCGGCACGAGTCGCATGGACACCTTGGCCATCGCCTTGGCCGGGATGATGGTCATCGAACCTTCACCGGTGAATCCGCAAAGCAGTCCGTTGACGTCAAGCGTCGGGCGCAACCAACGTCGCTGCAAGGTGGTGAACCCTTTCTCACCGACCAGCGCTTTTGCGCCGACCGAGTTGCGATATTCCTCTTCGTCAAACGGGAGTGTCTTGAGCGATGCGAGTTCTTCGGCTGTGCTTTCGAGAACGTCGTCGTAAAAACCATCGATGGTGACGCGATGGTCGGCGTCTTTCATTTTGGCGATCAATTCATTCAGCGCGTTGCCCGGATTCGGGAAGGTCCCGCCGAAAGCGCCGCTATGCAGGTCCTGCGTCTGGGCGGTGTAATTAATCTCCTTGTAGACCATGCCCTTGGTGCCATAGGTGATCGCTGGTGTCTCTTCGCTGAGTTTTGGCGTGTCAGACAGGCAGACATAATCGCAGGCGAGGCGGTCTTTTTCCTGTTCGAGTATCGCGCCGAGGTGCTTGGAGCCGATTTCCTCTTCGCCTTCGATCAGGAATTTGACGCGGATCGGCAGCTTGCCAGCCACCTTCTTCCACGCTTCTGCCGCGAGCATATGGGTGAAGACCTGGCCCTTGTCGTCTGCTGACCCTCGGGCATACAGGCGGCCGTCGCGGATCTCTGGCGAGAACGGTTCGGACTTCCAGAGACTCAAGTCGCCGCAGGGCTGGACATCGTAGTGGCCATATACAAGTACCGTAGGGCCTCCACCCTCTGCAGGCCCGGTGTCGGCGATGACGGCTGGGTGGCCCTCGGTTTCGAGAATCATCGACTCGATGCCGCAATTCTCGAAGAACCCGTGAATCCAGTTAGCCGCCTCGCGGACGGCAGGCTTTGCCTCCGGGTCGGTCGAGATGCTGGCGATTCGCAGGAGCTCGTTGAGTCGGTTGAGCGCGTCGTCACGGTTTGCGTCGATATGGCTGATGATGTCGTTGATCACGATCGTTTCCCCACAAAAATCGACAGAATCAGGTAGGATTTGGCTCCGATCGTATCAGGCGCATCAATGGGTGTCCAACCGGTTGCGGCGTGACGTGGCTGTCTGCTCAGCGCCTGACACAAGAATCGACAGCGTGCGACGAGAACCCAAGGTGTGGATCGTTGTTGGACGTCGATCAGAGCGGTATAACGTGCGTTTGATGGTAGGCACATGTTGGGATTCGAGCAGATCATTCGCCGATCACCATTCGTTGCGAACGATCGTTTTGATAAGTGTAGGAGCAAACCGAGTTGAAGAAGGTCGTAATCACCGTGGTTGTCATGGTCGTGCTGTTCCTTGGGTACCGCCAACTGAGCAACACGCAATTGAACCTAAAGTTTCTGCAAGAGAAGACGGCCATCGTCGGCAGTGGTGATCTGACAATTCCGATCACTGGGACGGGGGAAATCCATCCGAAATCTCGCAGCGTCATCAAGCCGGAGGCAAGCGGTGAGGTTATCGAAATCCCCGTGGCGCCTGGACAGCTGGTGAAAGCGAAAGACTTGCTAATTCGCTTGGATCAGGAAGAAGAACAGCGCAACGTCACCCGCGCGAAAAATGAAGTTGCAAGGGCGTCGGCGACTTTGGAACAGCAGAAACTGCGCCTCAAAGAGCGTAAGACCAGTGCCATCGCCCAAATCGACGCTCGGATCAAGGGGATTGAAGCGCAGCTGGTTGACGCGAAGTTCACATTCGACAAGACCAAGCGATTACAGGAAAAAATATTCGAGGGTCGAAAAAGAGATTTGGCGAGCATGGACGAGTTGACCACCGTACAAGCACGGTACGAGCAACTCGAAGCTCAATTCGACGGTGCGATTGCCGATCGCACGCAGGCGGAAATTGCAATTGGGCTGACGGAGCGGGATGTGGAGTTGGCTGAAAAGGCCCATGAAATCGCGGAAACCAATCTGAGCGACGCCGAAAAACGCCTCCGTGAAACCGAAATCCGATCGCCCATTGATGGCATGGTTTCAAAAATCAATGTGTCGGTCGGAGCGGTTGTCCAAGGCGGAAAGACCACATTTACAGGCGGGACGGAGTTGGCCGTCGTCTCGGACATCTCGGATATGTACGTTCGGACGGAAGTGTCAGATGCTGACATTGGCGCGGTGATGTGGTTGGCGCCTCCGAGAGCGCGGCCTGGTGGTTTAGAATTGGCGCAGAAACTGGCTGACGATGACGTAGTCCCGCTCGTGAGTACCAACAGCCTCGTTCCCGAACTTGGCATGGAAGGCGTTCCCGTATCGGTGATGGTCGATTCGTTTCGCGACCAAGAGTTCGAGGGCATTATTGAAAGTATCGACCCTGAACCTCGTAAAGCTCAGAACATCGTCACGTATATCGTCCACATTCGCGTCACCAGCAAAAACCACATGATGCTCGCTCTGGTTCCAGGCATGCAAGCTGACGTTGAATTCACTGCCGAGGCGGTGACGGATGCCACTTTGATTCCACACGACGCCATTCACCGTGGTCCTAATGATGATCTTGGCGTGTATGTTCGAGAAGTGGATCCTGAAACGAAAGAGGCCAAGCCCCGTTTTGTTTCGTGTCGATTTGGTTTGGACAACGGCCTATATGCCGAACTTATTGAAGGCGAAGGGATTGTCAAAGGGGTCGTAGTGTACACCAAGTTACCGCAAAGATTCGGGAAGGATGACGACGAGGACGAGTAGGCGAACCGAATTATTGCATCGTATTTTCGCGCGGCGAGAGTCGATCGTCCGGTCTAACCGCACATGATCCAGCTTAAGCAGCTTCGCAAGCACTACAAAATGGGCGACTCGATCGTCCACGCCCTCGACGGCGCCGATCTCAACATCGGTGCCGGTGAGTTTGTGTCGTTGACCGGTGCGTCGGGTAGCGGCAAGAGTACCATGATGCACCTGATCGGGTGCCTCGATCGTCCGACATCCGGCAGCTACATTCTTGACGGGCAGGCTGTCAACAAGATGAGCGATCGCCAGCTGGCGGTCGTGCGCAATCGTCACATCGGATTCGTGTTTCAAACGTTTAACCTGATCAACCGGACGTCGGCGGTGGATAATGTTGCCGTTCCACTGATCTACAGTCGAAAAGCCAGTACGCGGCAGGCGGCGATGGCTGCACTTGAAAAAGTCGGGCTAACCCCGCGTGCAACACACAAGCCGAGCGAGTTGTCCGGTGGTGAAAGACAACGTGTGGCGATTGCCAGGGCGATTGTCAATGAACCCAAGTTGATTCTCGCCGACGAACCGACCGGAAACCTCGACACGCGCACCGGTGATCAGATCATGCAGATTTTCCACCAACTGCATTCGGCTGGCACGACGGTGATTCTGGTGACGCACGAGATGGATGTTGCAGCTCAGGCAAGACGTATCATACGAATGCGCGACGGGAAGATCGTCGCGGATGAAATGTTGGACGAACAGAAAAGGTCTGCACTTTTCGCCGAGGCCCACGCGGCTTCGGTGCTGCTTACCAGCCCTTCGCAGCCCAATTGAGGACCGAACAGAAGGACTGACGCGTAAAGTGTCCGAAGCGTACTGCTATGTTCTTACTTCGAATATGTTTGATGGCCGCTAGCAGTCTCCGCGCCAACCTCATGCGCTCGATTCTGGCGTGTTTGGGGGTGACTTTTGGTGTCGCGGCGGTCGTGGCTGCGATGGCGATACTGGAAGGATCGACACGCGATGTGGTTGAGCGATTTGAAGCACTGGGCGCCGATCAAGTCATCGTGATGAACGGCAGCACAGGGCGTCGAGGCAGCCGCAGTATCATGCGAATGTCGTTGACCCGCTCTGACGCAGACTCGCTTCAAGAAATGGATTCAGTCAAGAGTACTTCGCCTGAATCGTTGAACACCGCACAGATTAAGCATTTCGAGAAAAACCTCAGCATCCAGTTGTTGGCGACGAACGAGAACTACACGCAGATCAATAACTACAAAGTCGCTCGAGGACGAGGTTTGACCCGTCAGGATGTCACCAGCGGTCGAAAGATTTGCGTTCTCGGGCACAAGGTCGCTAAAGACCTCTTTGGTGAGACGGTCACTATTGGAGCCCGTGTCCGAATCGGAGGTCTTGGTTTCACCGTCGTCGGTGTGATGGAGAAAAAAGGATTTCTCGGAATGCGTGAAGTCGACAACCAAGTCATGGTTCCGCTCTCGACCGGACTGACGCGCTTGTTCGGAAGTAAGTATGTCCAATTCATCACGGTGCAAGCTGTCGAAAGCGGTGAACTCGATAGCGTCGTGCAAGAGGTGAAACGGAAGATGCGAGTAGAGCACAGCATTCGCGCGGGAGAGAGCGACGACTTTCAGGTCTTCACTAAGAAACAAGTCACTGATCAAATTGGCGACTCAGTCAAAATCCTAGCCGTCGTGCTTTACAGTATCGCGGGTATCTCGTTGGTTGTTGGGGGTATTGGGATCACCAATATCATGCTTGTTTCGGTGACGGAACGCACACGGGAAATCGGTATTCGGATGGCGGTTGGCGCGACACGTAGGGATATTCTGATCCAATTTGTATTGGAAGCCGGTGCGATCAGTGTACTTGGAGGAACGTTGGGCGTTCTGCTTGCCTATGGATTTACGGACATTCTTGAGAGTTTGATTCCTGTGTTCCAAACATACACGACGAAAAAAAGCATAATCTTGGCGCTGGGCATGGCTTTTTTCACCGGCAAAACGGCTGGATTGTATCCTGCATTTCGAGCCTCCCGTCTCGATCCGGTAGAGGCGTTGCGGCACGAATAAATCACGCCGATCAGATGGTGACGACCATGACATCGAATGCCAAGGTGGCGACGTTTGTTACGTTCGTAATCTCCGTCTTGCTGACCGGATGCGCTCCCACTCTTTCTGAATTACAACTTCAAGAAAACCAAGGATTGATCTGGATGTTCCCCGGTGTCGAGGGCGGTCCGTTGGCGCTTTCCGAAGCTCGGCGGGCGATTCGGGATGGGGGTGTGGAGTCCCGCATTCGCACGCACGATTATGGTCGGCCTTTCGGACTCTTTGCGAACCTCATGGCGTACGACAGCAATCGAGACGCCGCGGCGAACATCGCGACTCAGATTGTTGAATACCGCGTCAAGCATCCGAGTACACCGATCGATTTGGTGGGTTATTCCGGTGGTGGTGGGATGGCGGTGATGGTGGCGGAGGCGCTGCCGGAAGATGTACGCCTTCGCAATGTCGTCCTATGTCAGCCGGCGATCAGTCCCGATTACAACTTGAGCAAAGCGCTGCGGCGGGTGGACGGCAAACTCGTCAACATGTACGCACCCAACGATTGGTTCATGCTGGGTTTGGGAACAAGTCTCTTCGGTACGATGGATCGGCAATACGTGGAAGCGGCGGGTAAGAATGGTTTCACCGAGCCATTGGTGCTTGACGATCCGGAACTGGCGGAGCACTTCCTGCAACAGAAATGGACGCCGGATCTGATCATGAAGGGCCACGGCGGGATGCACACCGGCATTCTAAGCTACGGTTGGAATCGTGAGACGGTTGCCCCGTGGGTTGTAACGGGCCCCATCAACGGTTCGTAGGCAGGGCACGCAACACCGCGTGCAATTCATCAAAACTCGCCTCGGCTGGTGTCACAGCAACCCCGCCATTAGAATTATCGCATTCGGGTTTTCTACTTTTGCACTTAGCGTTGAGGAGAATCAAGATGATTCTGCATTCAAATCGTCAGGGATTTCGGAATAAATTAAACCGCAACTTGTCGCAGATGTGTCTCGTTGCGGCGGTATCGTTCATCATGGCGGGTCAGTTCGCACTTGCTGATGACGGCGCGTCGAAGACTTCGGTTTCGCCGTATGGTTTGCGTGTCGTGGCGAAGCCGGTTGGCGGTGACAATGATATGATGCGGGCGTTCAATTCGTTTGAAGGAACGTCGATCGCCATGTTGGTGCAGCAGCCCGCAGGTGGACTGATATCATTCGACTCAGATGCCAGCAAGATCGAATCATTCACCGACGACAAGGGTAAGGATCTTCTGAAATCGTCCAGTGATTTCGGCATGCCGGCACTGCCTATGTCGCCCGACATCAGCGACGGTGGAAAAGAAGTTATCATAGAAGTCAACGGTGGCCAAACGCCCACCAAAGGAGCAACGTCGCTGAAGGTCAAAGGCAAGCTCGTTTTCAAAGCAGCGACCCAGAAGAAAAGCTACACGCATAAGAATCTTGAAATTAAAGCCGACGCAACCATCGAAGCCGGTCCCATTCCGCTGACCATCGGCAGCGCCGGCAAGCCCGAATGGGGTGAAGAACCGCTCGAGATCGTCCTGAAAGCCAAGAAGCGCCTTGATGAAGTTGCGTCGATTAAATTCCTCGATGCCGACGGAAAGGAAATCGAGTCGAACGAGAGCGGCAGCATGACCATGGCGTTCGGTGAGGATGTCTCCGTCGAACGCAGCTACGCGCTCGGCAAGAAAGTCGACAAGGTCACCGTCGAAATCAGCTATTGGACCGACATGAAAGCCCTGGAGATTCCGGTTGATTTGACGGTATCGTTGGGGCTGTAGTTGGCGGTCGCATTGCTCACGTGCATCTTTTGATATGGATGTTCAAATGGCGGTGGATGCCGATCGGCTTGAACGGTAAACCGGCGTTATGGCCACTCAAAAACTAACCAGAGCGGAAATGCGCCGTGCCCATGAAGCCCGCGACAGTGGGTACGACGGCGTGTTTTGGGTTTGCGTCAAGACGACGGGGATCTTCTGCCGGCCTTCATGTTCGGCGCGGATGCCCAACGACGAAAACTCGGACTACGTTCTTTCGGTCAACAATGCGTTGGCCGAAGGATACCGACCCTGCAAGCGCTGTCGGCCTTTGGAGGTTGATGGCCGTCCACCCGAATGGGTCCAGCAATTGCTTGCGCACGCTGATGCGCAACCTGACAAACGCCTTTCCGACGCCCATCTTAAGGCAAGCGGATTCGATCCCGTTCGGGTGCGCCGTTATTTCAAGCAACATCATGGCGTAACCTTCCACGCGTTTCATCGCAATCGAAGGTTGGCGGCGGCTGCGAAGGACATTGTGAATGGTACGCCACTGCTCAGCGCAGGGATGAATCTCGGATACGAATCGGACAGCGGTTTTCGTGATGCTTTTTACGCAACGTTCGGGACGACGCCCGGGCAGTTTGATGCGTCCAAACAAGTCGTCATTGATACGATCTCCAGTGCGGTTGGTCCCTTGGTCATCGGTGCGACGACACGGGGCGTTTGCCTGGTTGAGTTTGGCGATCGAAAAGCGCTGCCGACGGAAATTAAGTATTTGAAGAAGACTTATGATTGCGCGGTGGTGCCGGGGCGGAACGAATTCGTGGACGCGATGGAACAGGAACTCGGCTCCTATTTTGAGGGTACCCTAAAGCAGTTTAAGACCCCGCTCGATCGTTCGGGCACGCCATTTCAGCAGCGCGTGTGGGATGCGTTGTTGGAAATTCCATACGGAGAATCCATGTCGTATGGGCAGTTGGCCGACCACCTGGGCAAACCTGGGGCGCAGCGTGCTGTGGGGCGTGCGAACGGCGCAAATCGTATCGGCATCGTGATCCCTTGCCACCGCGTCGTGCAAAGCGATGGCGCTCTGCGGGGATATGGCGGTGGGTTGTGGCGTAAGCGCTTCCTGTTGGACCACGAACAACGACAGCTGGACGGTTTGGGTTCTACGTCCAAATCCCGCATGTTTACCTATCAGTGAGTTAACACTCGAAGGCAATAAAAAACACGCTGCAATCGACGGGTGTCGTTCGCAGCGCGTTTTGGTGTTTGCAAGTTTGAGCCAGCTTGTTTGGACTCGCCGGTTACTCGTGCGTCACTTCCACGTTTGACTCGATTGGCGTGGGCGTCATGTCGGCCATCTGCACCATTTGGCTATTGAGCAGGTGGAGTCGCATGACCAGCAGCGCCGTATCAAGTTGCGGATCGCGTCTCGGGCGATTGTTGACGTCTGCCTCTTCGTCATCATCGTCCTTCTTTGAATCAGCCGAGTCCTTGTCCTTGTCGTCGTCTTCGCGCGGTTTGACTTGTTCCTTGATCTCTTCTTCCGAAGAAGTCTTGACGGCTCCGAGGACATCCGAGTCGCGCCGCATGAAAAGGACTTTGCTGATTTCCTTCGGTGCGAGGGGAACGGTGATGTCCGGTTCGACGCCCCACTTTTCCGCACCCTTTTTACGGTGCAGCGACTTTCCGCTGGGCAGGTAGTAGCGTGCGGTGGTCAGTTTCAGGTGGGCTTCGCTGTGGGCCAACTGAATCAAGTTCTGCACGCTGAATTTTCCAAAGGACCGTTCGCCGAGGATCAGCCCGCGTTGATGATCGCGGATCGCACCCGAAACGATCTCGGACGCACTCGCCGACGATTCGTTGATCAGCACGATGAGCGGGAGGTCTTTGAACTCGCCGCTACCTTCGGCTTTGACGACCCATTCGGGACTGCGGAGACCCTTGGTACTCACCACGCGGTCGCCGCGATCGAGGAACAGTTCCGACATTTCGACGGCTGACTTGAGCAGCCCGCCAGGGTTGAACCGAAGGTCGAGGATCAAACCCTTCATGCCGTTGGCGGTGGCTTCTGACAGCGCGAGGCGCAACTGTTCGACGGTGTTTTCCTGGAACGCGCCGACGCGGACGTACCCGACCCCCAACTCATTGTCGAGCAGGTAATTCCACTGCTGCTCGTTTTCGCTGCTGCGGTTGTGACTCTTGACGGATTGAATCTTGACGATTTCGCGCTTGAGATCGATGTCGAATGACTTCGTTTCGCCATCACCGTCTTCGCGGCGAATTGTAAGAGTAACAGTCGTACCGAGCGGGCCGGTGATCATGCCGACCGCTTTGGTGACCGGAACGCCCAACAGCGACTCGCCATTGACGTCGGTGATGATGTCTTCGGCTAGGATGCCAGCCCGATATGCGGGGGCATCATCCAGCGGCGAGACCACGAGGATTTCATTGTCCTTGAATTCTGGGTTGTACTTGTTGCGAATCTGAATACCGACGCCGACAAAATCGCCGCGAGTGTGCTTTTCAAATTCGCGGAAGTCGGACGGCCAAATCATGGAGGAAAACTCATCGAGCTCTTCCAGAGCAGCCGACGTGTACTCCCTGATCACCATGGCCTCAGGCAGTTGAACGGTCTGACGGTTGATTTTCAGCGCTCGGCGGAAGTGTTGCAGCGCTTCACGGTATGTCAACGAGTCGCGCTTTTGAATTTGGGCGTAGCGATTTGAAAGACGGTTCACATAGTCTTCACCGCGCTCGTCCTGCATGCCCTCAAACTGCTTACGCAGCGTGGGTGATTCGGCCAACAATAGCAATTCCTCGAAGCCAGCCGCCGTCAGGCTCTTGAAGTTGGCTTCTTCGACGTACTTCTGATCGATGCGCCAGAGCGCTTCTTCGATGGTGCTCTTGGTGATGCCATCGAGTGATTCCTTCCAATCGCGATCCTCACGCTCTTTGTAGATCTCTTCGAGACGGGCGTGTTCGAGGCATTCGCGCCTGCTTTTTTCGATGTTGTCGTCGTTCTCGAAAACGATGCTGAGCGAGTAGTAGATCGAGTGGCCGTCGCGCCATTCGTGTTCGCGTCGCAGCTTGTCGGCGTGACGAGTGGCTGCCTGCTTAAGGTCCTGCACCCATTCGAGGTTTTTGAACGTATCCCGCTCAAGCGTGTTGAGCATCGCCCAATAGGTCCATTTGAGGGCGTCGTTGTAATCGCGATCTTCTTCGGGTTTGGCAAACTCCTTGGTCGCGCGCTTGACGTAGTTTTCGTAATCCTTCTGCGTTAGTTCTTGGCGACTCTTTTCAGATTCGATCCAGTCAGCCACCCATTGGTTGGCTTTCTTGGGCATGCCGCTGCGATTGGCGAGCCGCTTGAGGAGGGTTTCAGCCTCGCGGTATTGACCATGTCGGATGTGTTCGAGACTGGCGGTCCAGGTCTTGTTGTTGTCCAGCGCGGAGGCCCGAGTTGTCTCGTCCGGTTGCCTGGCCAAACTGGTCGCCGCGGTGCCGATCAAAAGCATCGTCACAGCTGCGTGCGACCACAGATTTAGCACTCGGGATTGCTTTCCGGTCATGGACGTCTCCTTGGGGAACCTGTTCACAATTGAAAACGATGCGCGGTTTGGAGGACATTGCCGCGCATTCTCACCCTCCGGGTAGATTTGGCGCTAACGCATAAAGTATAGGTCGGTCAATTTGGACCGTCCATTGTGTTATTACACCTAAACTATTTGTTACACCTTGTTTACAATACGCCCATTATCAGGGGCAAGTGGGTCGTCTCAAGACGGAGCGTTTGCAAGCCTCCGTTCACCCACAGTTTATACCCACCAGGCAACGGGTGCGCCGCTGTTTGTCTCGCATGAAAATCCAACGAATCGGTGCGAGAGCCTTGATTGATGGCGTTAACAGGGGGTTTGTGACGATTATGCTGCCGGCTGCCCTGTACGCTAAAACGCGACATTGTTCCCTCATCGGGGATTTAACGCCAATTGCTTGATTCGATGGTCCCAAATCATGGCCCACAAGTTCATACAGATTCATAACGCCCGTCAGCACAACTTGAAGGGCATCGATGTGGCGATCCCGCGTGAGCAGATGACGGTGGTGACGGGCTTGTCTGGGTCGGGAAAGAGCAGTCTGGCATTCGATACGATTTATGCGGAAGGGCAGCGGCGCTACGTTGAATCGCTGACGTTACAAGCGCGGCAGATGCTTGCCCAAATGCCCAAACCTGATGTGGAGCGCATCGATGGTTTGATTCCGACGATCGCAATTCAGCAACGCATCGCTTACGGCAGTCCGCGCAGCACCGTGGCAACGATCACTGAGATTTACGATTTTCTGCGGCTCATCTTCGCGCGGGCGGGGACGCCATCGTGTTGGGTCTGCGATCGAGAGATCACGCGACAACGCACGGCTGAAATTGTTGATGCCGTCATGGGCTTGCCGGCGGGTACGCGGTTCTTGGTCTTGGCTCCGCTGGTCATTCAACCTGATGAATCCCCCGAAGATGCCTTGGAGCATATTGCCAAGCAAGGATTCGTGCGCGCTCGCATCGACGGCGAAACGGTTCACCTGGAAGACGCGGGTGATTTGCAAATCGATCGATCGAAGAAGATCGACGTAATTGTGGATCGCATTTCAGCCAAACCCGATGCCGCGACGCGAATTGCCGATAGCGTCGAGTTGGCGCTCGACATTGGTAAGGGGCGCATCATCATCTCGGCTGAAACCTCGCGCGGACAGTTTCAAGATTCTGCATACAGCACGAGCTTCGCGTGTCCGGATCATCCCGAAGTCACGCTCGACGAATTAAAGCCGCGCATGTTCAGCTTCAATTCGCCGCATGGTGCTTGCCAAAAGTGTCACGGTATTGGCACTTTCCTGGACTTTGAAGAGTCACTGTTGGTGCCTGATCCGACGCGGTCGCTTGCGGACGGTGCGATCGTCGCGTTGGGATCAGCCAGTCAGCGATCGGCGGCTCTTCCCAGAGTGGTTCAAACGTTTTGCGATCAATTCAACGTGTTGCCCGAAGTGCCATACGAATCGCTCTCGGACCGACAGCGAACGTCCTTGCTGCGGGGAGGCGGTGACTTTGAAGGCGTTGCTTCGTTCCTGCGGAAACGGTGGGAGAAAACCAAGTCGGATTCGGTCAAGGAGCGACTTCATGCGTTCATGTCAGAGTCGCCGTGTCCTGAGTGCCGTGGGCAGCGGGTGGGCCAAGCCGCCCGTTCGATCCGCGTTTCCGGGCTGAATATCGCTGAAATCTGTGCCCAAAGCATCGAGCGGGCGAAGGCGTTCTTTGATGAATTGACTTTCGATGCCGCGTTGATGCCGGTGGTGGCACCCATTCTGCGCGAAGTGCGGGCACGGTTGAAGTTCATGTGCGAAGTGGGCGTGGAATACCTCACACTGGATCGGCCCAGCAACACGTTGTCGGGTGGGGAAGCGCAACGACTTCGACTCGCGACCCAGATCGGCAGTGGGCTTTCGGGCGTGTGCTACGTGCTCGATGAACCGACGATTGGATTGCATCAGCGGGACAGTCAACGGTTGGTGTCCACATTGCGAGCGCTCACCGAGCAGGGCAACACCGTCTTGATCGTCGAGCATGACGAAGAGGTGATCGCAGCGGCTGACCATGTGATCGACATCGGTCCTGGTGCGGGTGATTCGGGTGGGCGCGTGGTGGCGGAAGGAACGCTTGCCGACGTGATGGCTTCTGATGAATCGCTGTCGGCGCAATACTTGTCTGGTCGACGTTCGATTGCCACGCCGTCGAAACGCCGCGCCGTCGATCCAGAGCGCACGATCAACGTCACCGGTGCGCGGGCGAACAATCTCAAGACCGTTGATGCAACGATTCCACTTGGGTGTCTCGTTTGCGTGACTGGTGTATCGGGTAGCGGCAAGAGTACGTTGGCCGGCGACATCCTATGGCGGGCGCTGGCCCGATCAATCAATGGCAGCGGTCCGAAACCGGGTGCGTGCGACAGTATTTCCAATTTGGACCAGGTCGATCGCGTGATTGAAATCGACCAGATGCCGCTCGGTCGCTCCACACGCAGCAACCCCGCCACCTACGTCGGGGCGTTCGATCAGATTCGCAAGCAGTACGCTTTGACCCGCGAGGCGAAGATTCGTGGATACACGCACAAGCGTTTCAGCTTCAACGTCGAGGGCGGTCGGTGTGAAGATTGCATGGGGCAGGGGACGCGGCGAATCGAGATGCACTTCTTGCCCGATGTGTTCGTCGAGTGCGCGACGTGCGGTGGCAAGCGCTACAACCGTGAGACTTTGGAAGTGCGCTATCGGGGTAAAAATATTGCCGACGTGCTGGCGATGCGTGTCGAGGAAGCCGCAAAATTTTTCGAGAATATTCCCAAGGTCTACCAATTACTCAAAGCACTGCTGGATGTGGGACTTGGTTACGTCGAGTTGGGGCAGTCGGCCAACACCTTGTCGGGCGGTGAAGCCCAACGCACCCGACTGGCGGCGGAGTTGGGTAAGAATGCCATCGGGCACACCATGTATATTCTCGACGAACCGACGACGGGCTTGCACATCGCCGATGTCGATAGCCTCGTGAAAGTGTTCGATCGGCTGGTCGATCTGGGGCACACGCTGGTCGTGGTCGAACACAACCTGGAGGTCATCAAGGTGGCTGACTGGG
>BQJS01000003.1 GCA_021604825.1 Phycisphaerae bacterium
AGACCATTGCTAGCGTGAAATAGGCGAGCGGTTTCTGTTTTCCCAATCCGATGAGCACGTATGCGGGCACCATTTGAATCAAAGTCAGCAACTCGCATCCGAGAAGCAACGCCAAGATTCCCGCCATCGGTTCAAAATCACCTCCGACCCAAACTCGAATAATCGGTTCACCCAGGATGACGAGAACCGTTGCGATTGCCAGAACAAGCGCTCCAACAAAGCGGTTACCTCTAAGTACCAATGCGCGAATTCTGGCGCTGTCCTTCTCGGCCATTAAACTTGTGGCGGCGGGCTTGGTGACACTGCCGAATGCACGTACGATGGAATACACGGCCTGCATGATCATCACCGGAATCGTATACAGCGTCGCAGATTCAGTGGTCAACAGCACACCAATCACGATGAAACCTGCGCGGTCACGAACCGTGTCGAACAGACTCCACATCAACGTATAGATGCTATAGCTCAACATTTCCCGAAACTGAGCCATCGAAGCGTGTGACCAACGAACGCGCAATTGCGGAAGAAAGTGTCTGACCAAAAATGGTGCGCCGACTACTTCGGCCAATCGTGCACTTACGTGGGCAATCGCCAAACCCATAACACCGCAGTCAGCCATCAAGAGTCCGACGATGAGCGCTGCCCGCGATATCCGACAGCAGAACGAAAGCGCATTGAGCGGAACATAACGCTGCAGGCCACTCATGACGCCTCGATACACTGTCAGCGGGGTTGCAACTGCAAAATAACCGCCCACGATCAAGACCAATGACCGACTGATCCCCTCGTTCTCCGGTGGAATGTTGAACCAGATTGGAAAGAAAACATATAAGACAGCCGTCGCGACAAGAACCAGCAGGGAAACAAGTGAGTAGAACACAATGGCAGTGCTGACGACTCGATTTAGGCCTTTGTAATCACGCTGAGCAAGCATCGGCGGGATGAAATAATTGACCGCCGAATTGATCCCCAATTGCAACATGGCTGAATAGGCGAATAAACCACCGGTGATCGCCCATATGCCGTAGATATCCCGCGGAAGAACTCGCAATATGAACTTCAGCAAGCAAATTTGAATCGTCATGTCCACACCCATCACAACAAAGTTGCTTAGGGCATTCAATGAGACGCGCTTGCCACTGGTTTTTTCTTGCGAAGCGGCTGGTTGTTTGTGTTCGCCAGAAGATTTCATTGGGGTATCGTCAGCCGCAGAACTTTGCCATCCGTAATTTGTTGCCACGACGTGGGTAATGACCTAGCCTTTGGATAAGCTCGAATCTTCTGGTATTCCATCTGGCGAATTCGTTTTTGAAATTGGAGATTTGCACGTTGAAAGGTTCAAGTCTTGTTTTTGGGCTCGCGGGAATTGCCGCCCTCACCGGTGCCGCAGCGTGGTTGGTTTTTTCGTCGACCGGTACTCAGCCTTTCCTGCCCGCATCTGCGCCTTCGCCAACTACAGCGATGGCGTCTGAAGCGGTAGGCGACATTATCTCTCTGCAAAAATCGAACACGCTGCAGGAATCGACTCCGCAGCCTTCAAGAGAGTCCAAGTTACCCCGCAAGGTCATTCCATGGATAGAAGTGAACGCCCCGCAGGCTTTGGTGGCGAGATGGGCTCACATGCGACCCGACGTAAACCTTACCCATCCGAATATCAAATACATCGATCATTGCATCGAAGGGTTGCCGCATTGGGCAAAGATTACGGACACCGTAATCGTTCTGACCAAACCCGAGCGAATTGCCACCTTGTACCCAGAATTGATGCGTAGAAAGCCGTCCGGATTGCACATCGTTGGTGGACTCAAGACTTTCATGCTCAAAGATGACTATGCCGATCCTGCAGGCTGGCAAGCCATCGCCCGTTCTGCTCAACGTGTGGTCAACATCACTGGAAATAACGTCGTTGTCTTGGGGAGCGAAACACCGCTGACCCCGTTTCACCGAGGTGAAGCAACGATTGACTTTGACAAACTCCGTAAGTCATTGGTGCCATTGCGCGACACCGGAATCCAATTCTGGTGGCATCCGGTGCGAATTCTCTCGAGTTCCCCTAAGTTTCCCAACAGAGAGAAAGAATCAACACGATTGGTCGAAACGATTCTCGACGTTTTGCCAGATTCCGTTTTTCTCACTGCTTACACTTCCTGGCATGGTTACGAGCAAAACCGACACGGTGAATTGTCAATGCGAAAGAAAATGATTGATTTGGTTGGGGTTGATCACATCCACGACCGAATCTTCCCCACACCTGACGGCTATTGGCACTATTCGGGCGGCAAGAAAAAGAGATGCAGCACAACCGCAGAAGCCATCACGCAATTGAACAAGCCCAATGGAGGAGTCATCATGGATATCTTTCCAGGGGGGCTCTCTTGGGTTCAAGTGGCAAAAGAGTTTGCTGAAGCCATGCCCAATTCCGCGAAGTCAGAACAACCGTGACCGTGTGCAAATCGCAATCGTGATTGGCGTCCTACCACAGACCATTCCTTCCGACCAACTCAAGATCACTGGCCAACGTCGCCGCATGGAATCTGAGAAGGCAAACTCCGTCCCCGTCAGACGCACCCAGGATAGTCCGTAAGCACCTGATATAACTATAGTTACACTCGTTTGGCAACGCTGACCAATTGGCCAAGAGGGCACCTCATGATGAGCCCTCGCATGTTATCGGCTCTCCGTTTCTGAGGCTACAGTCGCGAAAGTTCGTAAACCCTGACCATTGTACGGGTTCGGAGCAATTCCGGTTCGTCGACATCGTCACCTTCCCCAATTCGTGATCGGTTGGGGCGAGAGTTCGTTTGGCACAACGGATGAGGCTAGAACAGGTTCTTAAGTGCGTGGATTGGGGGGAAACTGCACGGGATCTCGGTGCACGGCAATCCTTACTCCGAGCCGAATTTTCGACTATATTGCCGACCCTCAATGGTCCTGGGCAGCGATTTGCGTTGAATTCGCTGCTACGTTCGAAGGGTAATTCACGAGATCAGGTCCAACCAGTCGGAACAAGAAACCAGTGAAACAACAGATTGATGAACATCAGCGCACAGTTGAGCAACTTAAAGAGTGCATTCCCCTTCTGGAGCAGATTTGCTCTCGGATCATCATTTGTTTCAAGGGTGGCGGAAAACTGTACTTGCTCGGCAATGGCGGCAGCGCAGCAGATGCCCAGCACATCGCGGCTGAGTTGGTTGGTCGATTCAAAATCGATCGACGTGCATTACCAGCCGTTGCCCTGACAACAGACAGCTCAAACTTGACCGCGATCGGAAATGACCTTGGGGGAGATTACGTTTTTTCGCGACAAGTCGAAGCGCTGGTGACGAAGAATGATGTTGTATGGGCGCTTAGCGTTTCAGGCAGTTCCCCAAACATCATCGCAGCCGTCAAGACCGCGAAGAAATTGGGGGCTGCAGTAATCGGCTTCACCAGTCTACGAGGTGATTCGTTGGCAGAGCATTGTGACGATTGCTTGCGGGCCAGCAACAACGACAGCGATCGTGTTCAGGAGGTTCACGAATTGGCATACCACTTAATCTGCGAGCGCGTTGAAATAGCGTTCTCCGATACCGAATAGGTTTTTCCGAGCGCACCATCCATGAAGAACACCACGCTCCAGCGTTACCACGAAAGTTTTGCCGACACACTTGGAGGAAACGCCGCATTCGCATTTTGGAAAGGCAGGGTCGCGCTCTATGCGATCCTCCGGGCGATGGGCATCAAAGAGGGCGATGAAGTCATCATGCCCGGCTACACCTGCGTCATGGCTGTTAATCCAATCATTTATCTCGGCGCAAAACCGGTGTTCGTCGACATCGATCCCGACACCTACAACATGGACCCCAACCAGATTGAGTCGAAGATCTCCGCTCGAACTCGGATGATCATCGCCCAGCACACTTACGGCATACCAGCCGACATGGATGCGATCCTTGACATTGGCAAACGAAAGAGCATCTCCGTTATCGAGGATTGCTGCTTATCGATGGGGTCAACGATACGAGGCAAGAAGACGGGCACCTTTGGAGAAGCAGCTTATTTTTCATTCCAGTGGAATAAGCCCTATACGAGCGGGCTGGGCGGAATGGCTCTGACGTGCAATGAGAATTTGGCCCAACGGATTGGCGACCTCTGGGAAAACGCAACGGTCGAGCCGAGTTTCAAACAAGTCAATCTATTGCGTCTTCAGTTAATGGTCTATCGATCCCTCATCTACCCGAAGACAACAGCGCTCGCGCAGGAAACATTTCGGACCTTGAACAAATGGGGATTGGTCGTGGGCTCGTCGCAGGGCAGCGAGTTAACGCCAAAGATGGAACCCGATTTCTTCAAGCGAATGAGTACCATGCAAGCACGTGCAGGGCTTCGCCAATTGGATCGTGTCGCCGCCAATCTCACTCATCGCCGGAAGATGCGGGAAATATACGATCGCCTTTGTTGTGAAAATGGGTTGGCTTTGCCCAAGATCAGTCCGGACGCCGACCCCGTGCTGGTGCGTTATCCCGTGCGCGTGGCGGACAAGGCAACGGCGTTGCGAAAGGCCAGCAGTCATTTTGTTGAATTGGGTAGTTGGTTTGAGTGCCCACTTCACCCGATTGAGACACCAATGTCCGCCTATGGTTATCATGAAGGCATGTGCCCAGAGGCCGATAAAGCATGCCGTGAAGTTGTCAATCTCCCCTGCCACCCTCGTGCATCCGAGAGTACTGCGAAACGTTCAGTGGCGTTCTTGGGCAAAATAAGTGATGCGAAATAGTTGCGTCAACGGCATGGCAATTCCGATGGAACACCCAAGACCACGCGGATAAGCTATCGTACGAATTGAGGTCGGTTACGGCTGGTTCACTACCCAGGTTGTTCGGTTTGTGAATATCCGCAGGAGAACGAGCGTGCTGCAGGTCAATCGAAATCCAAATGCCAAGGTGCTCCGGTCGTTTGGTTTGGCGATGCTGTTTGGCTTTGGAGTCATCGGCGGATTGCTTTGGTTCCTCGCTCCGGAACCGAACAGTTTTGCGTGGCAAGGCGCTCGCGGTCAGAAATTTGCGATTGGGCTATGGTGTCTTGGCGCGTTGTTGGCCCTGTTATCCATTGGGCCGCGCCAACTGGCTGTCCCGGCTTACGTCGGATGGATGTCGGTTGGCATGTTCTTGGGCGGAATCATGACCTTTGTCATGATGAGTGTGCTATTCATCGTTCTGCTTCCGATTTTCACGTTGATTCGGTTCAAAGATCCCCTGCGGATGAAACTGAAACCGCCGGGTGAAAGCTATTGGGAAGACTATCGCGAGCACGAACCAACGCTCGAACGAACAGCCCGCCCCTTTTGACGCTTCGATTGCAACGGGCTGCTGATCATGATTTTGAAGTAATTGGATTGAATCACCTGTAATGTACGTTCTCGGCATATCCTGCTACTACCACGATTCGGGCGCTGCACTGCTCAAAGTTGGGCAGCTTGTTGCGGCAGCTGAAGAGGAACGATTCAATCGCAAAAAGCACTACAGCGAGTTTCCCAAGCTCGCCGTCGAGTATTGCCTGCGAGAAGCCGGCATCACCATTGACGATGTCGATTACATCTGCTTCTATGAAAAACCACTGGTTAAATTCTCGCGCATTCTCGAAACCATCTTAACCCGTTGGCCGCTGACCTATTGGAACTGGGTTAAGAGCATGCCAGTTTGGCTGCTAACCAAGTTGCACATCGGTCGAACCATCCAGCGCGAACTCGAGACCGACAAGGACATCTATTTCTGCAAGCACCACATGTCACACGCAGCCAGCGCATTTCTGGTATCGCCCTATGAGGAGTCCGCGATCATCACAGCGGATGGTGTGGGCGAATGGGCGACGACGGCTTGGGGGGTGGGGCGTGGAACTGAGATCGATCTTCAAAAGGAAATCAGTTTCCCGCATTCGGTCGGATTGCTGTTTAGCGCGATCACTGCGTACCTTGGTTTTCGCGTTAACGATGCCGAGTGGAAAGTGATGGGCCTTGCGCCTTATGGGAAGCCGACGTATCTCGACAAGTTCCGCGAAGTCGTCGACCTGCGCGAAGACGGCAGCTTTCGATTGAAAATGAAATACTTCACGCACACGCATTCCACCTCAAAGATGTTCAACCACCGCTGGGAGGAATTGTTCGGGCGGCCTGTGCGTCCAAAGGAAACCGAACTCGACCAGTTCCATATGGACATCGCCCACTCCGGTCAAAAAATGGTCGAAGAGATCATGGTCAAGATGGCCACCCACGTTCACAAGACAACGGGCATGGACAACTTGTGCATCGCTGGTGGCGTGGGTTTGAACTGCGTTGCGAACTGGCGAATCTTGAAGGAATCCGGATTCAAGAACATCTTCATTCAGCCAGCCGCTGGCGACTCTGGCGCGGCACTGGGTGCGGCGTTCTATATGTATAACACGGTGCTCAATAAGCCACGCGAATTTGAAATGCGTCATGCGTATTGGGGTCCGACCTTCGACGATGACAGCATCCGCAAGGCGCTCGAACGATCGGGGCTATCGTTTACGTATCACGATCGCGAAGAAGCGCTGCTCGAACAGACGGCGGCCGCGATTGATGACGGGAAAGTCATTGCGTGGTATCAGGGACGACTCGAATTCGGACCGCGAGCGCTGGGAAATCGTTCGCTCGTTGCCGACGCCCGCAACCCTAAGATGAAGGATATCATCAACGCCAAGGTGAAGTTCCGCGAAGCGTTCCGCCCATTTGCACCGAGCGTCCTGCGTGAACATGCCCATGAATATTTTGAGATGCCCGAAGGGATGGATGCGCCGTTCATGCTCTTAGTGCCCAACGTTCTGCCCGAGCGGCATGCCGAAGTCCCGGCGATTACCCACGAAGATGGGACGGGTCGTGTGCAAACCGTTACTGCAGAAGACAATGGACGCTACTATCGGTTGATCAAGGCGTTCCACGATCGCACAGGTACGCCGCTCGTCATCAACACATCGTTTAACGTGAGAGGCGAGCCCATCGTGCTGTCGCCTGAGGATGCGATCCACACGTATATGAATACCGGGATCGATTGGCTGGTGATGGGTAACTTCGTAATCTCGGAAAAACCCGATGTCGTCGATTATGAAGCCGGAATGAAGCGCAGCATCGAGTTGGAAGCCAGTTCCCTAATCAAGTAAGCGAAAAGCGAACTCTAAGAAACCGGACACAGACGAATCATGGCCAAGCAATCGCTATTCAAAGAATTCTTCGCTTTCATCAAGCATGAGAAGAAATGGTGGATGATCCCGTTGATCTCTGTGTTGTTGCTGGCCAGTGGATTGATTCTATTCAGCAGTTCGTCACCGCTTGCTCCGTTTATTTATCCGTTGTTCTGATGCAGAATTCGGGCAAGACTCATTTGCGCCCCGCCAGCTAGCTCCCGGGCGTATCGATCCGCGCCGCGGAAATTTAAGACGGCATGGCTGTAAACTAGCACGTTCAAAAGAGCGATCAATCATGAAAATCATCAACATTTGCGGTGCCCGACCCAATTTCATGAAGATCGCACCGCTGATGCGCGCCTACAAGAACCATAGCAACATCGATCCAATGTTGATTCACACCGGGCAGCATTACGACGCGAACATGTCCGAACTTTTCTTCAAGCAGCTGGGCATACCCGAACCCGACCTCAACCTTGAAATCGGTTCTGCGAGTCACGCGGTCCAGACGGCTGAAATCATGAAACGATTTGAGACCGTCGCGCTCGAACAGAAGCCTGATTGGGTGGTCGTGGTCGGAGACGTCAACAGCACGATCGCCTGCGCGTTGGTCGCCACCAAACTCGGCATCAAGGTCGCCCACGTCGAAGCCGGTTTACGAAGTTTTGATCGCGACATGCCCGAAGAAATCAACCGGGTTCTCACCGACTGCATATCAGACCTCTTGTTCGTCACCGAGCCCAGCGGGATGGAAAATCTGAAGAACGAAGGCGTCGCCGATGACAAGGTTCACTTCGTCGGGAATGTGATGATCGACACGCTTCGCGCCAACTTTGACAAAGCCCAGCAATCCAAAATCGTCGAATCGCTGGGTCTGAAGTCCAAGGGTTTTAATGTGGTCACGTTGCATCGTCCGAGCAATGTCGACGACCTGAAAGCGATGACCCGAATCGTCGATGTCATTGAAGAAATTCAAGAAGATCTACCCACCGTTTTCCCGATGCACCCCCGTACCCGGCACAACCTCGGGAAGTTGGGATTGGCCGGCCGTCTCGAAGCCATGGCAAATTTGAAAATCATCGATCCGGTGGGCTACCTCGACTTCCTCAAACTCACCGGAAGTGCAGCCGTCGTCCTCACCGATTCTGGCGGAATCCAGGAAGAGACGACCATCCTTGGCGTGTGGTGTCTGACCCTTCGTGAAAACACAGAACGCCCGGTCACGATAGATCAAGGCACCAACACGTTGGTCGGAACTGATCCGGCGAAGATCCTCGACGCGTACCGCAAGTGTCGCAGCCAAGCTGTCGGCGAAGCGCAAACGCCCGAAAAGTGGGATGGCAAAGCGGCTGAGCGCATCGCAGAAATCCTAGCAAAGCAACCCGCCTGACCTTCTCAACCTTGATCTCATTTGGCGTGATCGAAGAATCGGTACGCCTATGGCCCGCTGAATGAGAGCCAATACGCGCTTGCGTCGGCAAGATCGACATCGCCATCAGTATCTGCGTCAAATACATCGAGGCAATCAGGCGACATCACAGGCGGGGTTACATCGGGCCCAGCAAGGCAATCGTGCAGCAAGGCATAATCATCCAAATCAATGTCGCCATCGCAGTCCGAATCGCCAATGGTTCCAGGCACTTGGATGCTTGAGAAGTGAAAGAAGTTCAACAGATTGATCGAACCGCCCGTTAAGAATGGACCTGTGACCGAGTTGTCACCGGTATCGACAATTGAAAGGTTGTTCGCGTTTGCAACGAAGATATCGCCAGCCGGTCCGGGCTCAAGTCCGATCGGAAAACCGAAGTTGATCGTGGTCACGACGGTGTCGGTGTCGAGATCGTAGCGAAACACCGAGCTGTTCGACGCGATGTAGAGGTCGCCGTTGTCGCCGAATTGCAATCCAAAGGTATCGCCACTTGTCAGGCCATCGGTGCTATCGACGAGAACTTCTTCAAACGCCCCCGTGGTGCCATCGTAAACGATCACATCAGCGCTGTACCGCCCGGCTACGTAGAACCGACCGTCGGAACCGAACGCCATACCGCTGGGGCCATTCAAGCCCCCTGCGCCGGCGCTGACGAACGCATCTATAAACGTTCCGTCCGGGCTATACCGCAGCACTTCGTCGCTCGCCTGACTCGAAACGTAAAGATTACTGCCCGGTCCAATCAAGATGTAGACGGGATCGTCCAGCCCGCTGGTCGAATCGATGAACACACCAAGCAGCGCCCCAGTGTCTCGATCGTACCGAAGCACTTCATCGGTTCCGAAACTCGCCACCAACACGTCCGTTCCGCGATCCAAAATCCCATGCGGTTCGATAAGGCCGGTGCCCGCTGCCGCCGTTACGAATGTATCGATGAACAACCCTGTTGTGGCGTCGTATCGCAGAACTTCGTGCCCGAAATCACTACTGATGTATAGAAGATTACTCGGGCACTGCGGTGCGGCAGCCGCGCTTGCGACAAGACTGCAACACACGAATCCGTGCACCACCATCAAGCGATCATTGGTCCTCATGAAGTTCTATCCCGTAAACGCCGCTTGCATAGTCGCGAAGTCGACGAGGTCGATTTCACCGTTGAAGTCGGCGTCGAAGCATTCGCAGGGCGTTCCGCCAGATGGAGCAGCTGGTCCTAGAAGGCAATTGATGAATTCAGCCAAGTCGGCGTCGTCCACATCACCATCGACATCGTGGTCGCCGCTTCCAGGAATACAACTGGCTACGGTGCACTCGATGTCGAATATTGCAAAATCGTCGACGCCGGCTTCGACCACAGATTGGGTGTCGATATCTTCTGCCGTAAATCGGATGCGAAATTGTGAACTAACTGGAACCGCAAACGCTTTTTCAAACCAACCCCCGCTGATTTGGGGATTCGCATCAGCGGTCGTCGGCCCGACGGTTTCGAGCGTGCTCCAACTGCCACCGCCGTTGTCGGAAACCTCAACGATAAACCTGTCCGTACCCGGGCCACCGCCACTGTCATTGGAGAACCATCGGGCGTAACTCACTTGCGGAGCAGCGAGTGCTGAAATATCGAATACCGGTGATGTCAGCGTAACCGCCCCATTGTCAACGTCGCTATTACAGACGTTTGCACTGCTGTTGTCCGTCAGCCAACATTGCCCCGAACCGTCGAAGTCAGCCGGCGGATCACCACGGTCGCAATCAACTGGTATCCCGCGCGTCCAAGGGCCGTCAGTAGCGGTTGACGAAGCGGTCCAACCATTGTCGTTTTCAAAATCATCGGCGATTTCAGTGACGAGCGCGGTTGCGACCAAAGCGGAATATGTCGTTCCCGGGGCAGAAATCGGATCTTGAACATCACCGCAGGTTGCCGAACTCGAGATGAAGTACTGAATCGTTTCACCGCAAGCTGCAGCCGGCAGCTCAGCTTCGTACGCGTCACCGCCAACGGATGTCAACGGCGAAACGTTGAATGGACCGGAGGTTCCGATTCGATGGTGGAGGTTTCCAACAACCGAGCCGCTTGAAGTAATCGTCACGGGCAATACCGTTGCCTGGTTTGCGTCAACCAATTCGGGGCGCCCTAAAGGATAGTCGATCGTGACAGTGTCAAACACCGGGCAGTCCATGTTGTGGTCGCCGAACCCGGCGCAGATTTCGGCACAATGCGGCGTACCGTTGAAGATGTCCCCGTCGTCGTCATCCAAGGTCAGGTAGTCGATGGTGATTTGTGGTGTAATGCTCGATCCGGTATGAAGCGGCATGCTGTTGATGGCTAGCGGCGCAAGGATATCGAGATACGTTCCCGGATTGGTGGCGAGTAGTTCGTTCCGCAAACTCCAAACACAACCGGAAATGAGCGTTCCGCAAAAGTGCACTTCACCGCTACACGGATATTGCATGGTGTTGTCGCCTTCGCGTAGGGGCGTTCCGCAGTCGCCGAAGAATCCGTAACCTGTTCCTGAAACGTCTTGGATCAACATCGAGACGACATCGCCCATCCCCTCGCCGTATTGCCCCTGACCACTTCCGGCTACCTGAACGAGATGATGTCCGTATTCGTGGAAGATCACACTGCTCCATGACGTGTTCGGACGTCCACCGCCGGCTGCACAGAATCTGAGATTGTTACCCTGATATTGGGCGTTGCCCGGACAGAAACCGTTGGCGCCTTCGTTGACCGTAATGCTATAACCTGTTTGTCCGCCAATGACTGGATACGCCGGATTGATGTCCAGGACAAAATCGCGAACGACGTTGGCAAAATAGTACGCGTTCACTTCGCCTCGCGAGAATTCGCCGTTAACCGTGTTGTGTTCGAAGTTCACCGGGCCAGGAGGCGTCACGACTGAGGATAGCGAAGACTCATCGCCATCGAGCGAACTATCACCGTTGTACGTAAACACCTCGAAAAATTCACCGCGAATCTCCGAATCAACCGTCACGTTTGAACTGCTGCCATTGGGAATCGTGAAATCGCCGTTAATGTCGGCAAAAACATCGGTGCCCCCAATACTGACCTTGGCGTAGGGCATCGGCGTGAGCACTTCAGCTTCGCATTGTTCGGAGGCCACCCCCTCGGTGACGAACGCGCTGGCGTTTCCGTTGACGTCGATTTCAAGAATCTGGTTTTCTTTGAATAGAATCTCACCGGTTTCGATGTCGGTCACGAACAACCACTTTGAATCGATCCCATCGGCGGCGGGCATGTTGTCTGCAATAAACGTCAGCGCCAAAGTCGGCGCGGCTTCGATCTTGTCGAATCCAGCCCAGATGACGGGTTTGGCGTCGGAATAGTTCACCAGCGAAATGTCGAAGCTCGCCACCGAATTCTTGGCCAGCCTGAGTTGCTCGCTTATATATGCCGCGTCTTGCAACCGATCGCGGACATCATTGACCAGCATGAACCCTCCGAGATCTTTGATTTCGGAAGACGCACTGACGAGCGGAAAGTCATCTTCATTGCGTACGAGAAGTCGCAAATCACCGCGAAAGACCGGGACGTCATCTTGTACCTGGCGGTAATGGACGAGCGTAAACTTGTAGGCCCCCGTCTGCGGATCGTACATCAAGAGCTGCGTGTGCTCCCGGCCTTCCATTCTATTTTCGGGGAGCAATTGTGCGGGTGATGCACCCAATACTTTTGCATGCGAAAAGCGAAATCGCTCAGCCGAATCGATTGGCGATGTACCGATCGAAAAGGCCTTGCCGTAGATCTTTCGAACGTCGCGATCCTGCTTGACGATAATGGCTTTTGGGTTTTCGCGAATAAACTCCGACTCGGCTTCGAGACGCACTTGCTGATGCATGCCCGAATTTGAATCCGCGTCGCCAGATCCTTTGGAAGAACCATTCGCCGAATCTTGCGCAACAGCGCTCATTGGAGCCACAAAAATGCAGGCCGAGACCACGGCGAACAGACAATTCGATAACTTCACAGGTACCTTCCTCCCAAACGCCTCCTGGCGCCGAATTCAGTTGAATAGCGATGAAGGGTTGTCAACTTCATCGGCGCTTAGTATTGCACGATGGCCACACCGACCATCGGTGATAATTACTTTTCAACGTCTAAATCAAATCCGTCGAGTTACGGTCCGACCAGCCCCGCTTCCCACGCGCTGAAATCTTGATCATCGATGTCACCGTCGAGATCAATGTCCGCCGCCGTGCAATCGTTTGATTCCAATGAACCATACAGCGCAGGGAAACACGTACACGCCCCAGCCCCCGTATAGCAGCGCTGAAAGAGTGCGAAGTCTTTAAGATCGACTTCGTTGTCCCCAGTTAAATCCGCGTCCTGTGGATCGCACTCGGCTTGCGTGACCAATACATCGTCAATAGCCACTTCGACAATATCGCCAGTTGACGGACCGTCGGTGGCCATGAATCGCAATCGCATCTGACTGGTTGGCGCAACAAAATCGCTAACCATGAATTGGACGAGTTCCCAACCACCACCGCCCGGTGAAAGTGATTCGATCGTCGTCCACGACGAACCGTCGTTGTTGGAGATTTCGGCGACATAGCCATCGTCCCCACCGGTATCGCGTTCATAAAACCAACGGTAATACGAAACCTGGGCATCCCCTGAAGCCAGGTTGAACAACGGTGAGGTGAGGATCACCGTTCCGCCATCGACGTCGGCGGTCCCTAGAGCGCCGCCCGGGTTGGTCGCGGTGTACATGCAATTGCCAGCGCCGGTTGGGGTGTGGTCGTTTTCTGGTTGCGCTCCGGTACCGACAGGGTCACCGCGAACAAATGTCCCGGTGGACGCGGAGTCGGGTCCGGTGGTCCAACCCTGATTGGCATCGAAATCATCGCTGAATACGATCTTCAACGAGTCTGAGACTGTCGCGGTATAAACGCTGGTCGGCGCATTGCCCGGATCGGTAACGGTCAATCCGGCTTCTGTCTCGGCGCTGAAGTAATACGCGATTTCTTGACCGCACAGTGCGGGGGGAAGCGAAGCCGAATAATCATCAGGCCCGTTGGAAGTCATTGGCACGGAGACGTACCCCGCACCCACGTCGTAATGCAAAAGACCCGTGTCAGGTTTGTGGACACCATTGCATTTGCCCGTCAGGCTGACAGAGAGTTGCGTGGAAATTGCAGGGCTAAGGGATTGCGGAAGCTGAGGTGCGTAATCGAATTCCAGCACACCGAGTAGCGCGCTGGCCGCCAATGCATCGCTGACATCCAGCACAAAAAGTCCGCGATCGATATCACTCACAATCACCGTCCCGCTCGGGAAATAAGGATAATTGCTCCACGCGCCGTCGAAGTTAACCGAGTCGTTTTCAGGGTGCGTGTCATAGAAACCGACCTCGACTGGCACGAGCGGGTTTGCAATGTTGATGACTCGAAGCCCCGTGCTGTAGTTGGCTTGAAACATCACGCACTCGTCGATGTAGAGATTGTGATCGCGCGACTGCAAGCCTGTGGTAAACGTCCCTTCGAGCTGTGGATTGGATAGGTCTTCAATATTGAAGATCAGTGTGCGCGTCGTGGGCACCCCAGGATCGCCTTCGTCCAATTCATCATTGGCGTACAAGTATTTGTGGTCAGGCGTGGTCCAACCTTGGTGACAATAGTCCACCGCAGGATAAGGCGTTCGCGAAAGAAGAAACATGTTTCCCTTGTCGGTCACGTCGACAATATCAACCCCGCGTCCCTCGCTGAATCCAAACAGAATTTCTCTGCCGGCGTACGTGCCCGATGTGTAGCTGACAATGTGAGCGTCATGGTGGTACGCTGACGATGCCTCGTTCCATCGCCCGGCTTCTGGCGGATTCACCGGATCAATGTTCAAGTCATACGCCACCGGTGCTCCGCCATTGATTCCTGCGCCGGCGAGGTAAAGAAATCCGCTGTCGGTGTTGATCGCGACGTTGTGGCTGTCGGACACGCCGCTCGTGGTGAACCGAGTCACCAGGGTTACGTTTCCATTATCGACGTCGCTCAGGTCGATGACATCAACGCCACCGCCAGTCTCATTGACGACATACGCATAGTCGCCAAACGTTTTGACGTCGCACCAATCGCTGGTCGAGTGACCGACCGAGCCAACAATGACCGGATTCACCGGGTCGGTGATTTCCACAACGATCAGCTTCGTCGTCACGCCCATCAGCGCATATTCGCGACCCGACCCGGACACATACCCCCAACTGTCGCAACCGGCACCGGCAGTCAGGTCGGCAAGGTCGAGCCAGGCGTGCTGCGACACGTTGAGACTTTGAAACTGAGCGTCGGCGCGTTCTGCCCATACGGCGGCGAACAACGAGACGATCATGATGGTCTGCTTCCGGTATGATGTCTTGCGAATCATGTACTGGATCCTGTTGGATGAACCGCGAAGTTTGAAAACGATGAATGCGTTCTTGAACCGGGGAGTGTACTGGTGGCGATAACAGCCAACCCATTTCCCCTGCCTTCATTCGACAATTCGCCACCGAGCACCGATTATACCACCATTTCAACGATGCCTTCAAACGTGCAATTGATGTTGGAATTGCGTCCGAATTGTGTTCGTCTTGACCGGCAGATTCGGCAACCCGTAACATCAACAATCGATGCGATGCCCAGAATGTCAATGATTTGGAGACTGAATTCAATCTTCTTGCGCGCTCGACTCGTGTGCTTCGTTGGTGCGCTCGCGTTGACGACGGGAAGTGTTCGGGCTCACTTTTTCGTGGAACAGCGCGATCGCGTTGGTCCATCGCCCTCGGTGGCGGGGAATGGTTGGTCGGCAGAGGTATTTTTGAACATCCCTGATGCGTCGGCAATCACCCTGCTCAACGCAGAAATCTACATCGCGAACCGCTCGCCGGATTTTACCTTCAAGACCACCTACATCGACTTTCCAGCCGGTCCATCCGACGGCGCATTGGATACGTCGTATGCAACCATTGGCGATTTTCTCGACGATTACATCTTTGATGTCTCAGACCCGAGCAAACTCGAAGAACCATTTGGAAGTTTTTTGATTCGCTTCAACGGACTCCTGAACGTTCAGATTCGCGACAGCTCGTTTGAAGCATATGGACTGCCATTGTTGATCGACTTTGCCACGCAGGCTCATGGTGGATACCGCACGCGAATCGGAACGACTTCAATCTACCGTGTTCAAAACACCGCATTCGTCGGCTCGCCCTTCATGACTGAAAACGCGGTGCTTCTGGGGCTGGGCTTGTTTCCGATTCAGATCACGTATCTCCAGCAATACGACCCCACAAACGCTTCGGGCAACGAGTTGGCCGGCGTCGAACTTTACAGTTGGCACCCCAACGGACTGCCTTGGCCGGCGGGCGCTGCGATGAACAATCCACGTTTTGGCGACATGACCGTCACCAGCCCCAACGTGATCTACCAAACAAGCGAAATTCCAGCGCCAGCCAAGTGCGATTTCAACGGCGACTTTCGCGGCGATCTCTTAGACGTTCAAGCGCTGCAACTTTGTTTTGGCGGTGACGGTTTCGATGTGGTGGCGAATGGAGGCGATCCGGCGTGCCTTGCGTTCGACTTTGACGACGATGGCGATGTGGATGTTGCCGACGCGCAGCTTTTCACGATGTCAGCCGCCGGTCCGGATAAGTATCCGTACTTGAAAGGCGACTACACGACCGATCAATCGATTGACCTCAAAGACTACCAGTGGATGCAAACGTGCTTCTCGGCATCGATTGATGAAGAGGAACGCGGGACGCTAGCAACTGGCTGCGAGTGGATGGACTTTAATGGCGACGACATCGTCAATCTCGTTGATTTCGGGTACTTCGGTGTATTGATTTCGTCGACGAACTGACGCATATCCGCAATTGAAATGTCGCATTCGTCCGATGGTTTTCGGACGCGTCGTGATGGGTACCTTGTATTGTTTGAAGTAAACAGTCTACAATCGGTCCAGTGAGAGAGGATCGAAGACGGTCTGGCTTTGGTCAGATCTAAACGGGAGAGAAGAGAGAATGATCGATACATCAAATCGATATCGATGGGCATTGGCAGTGACGGGACTTTGCTTGGTGTGCCTGCCGGCGACCCATGCGATTGCTGGCCCAAGCGCCCAACCGCAACCCATCGGTTCCAGCAGCATGTCGATTTCGTACCAAACAGATGCGGGGCAAGTTGAGTTTTCCGATCTACGGTCGCACGGTGGTAGCGGTCTTGGCGACGTCAGCAATCTCGACGGTGCCCCCAATGTTGGCGCCTTCAGTGCGCACAACACGCTTGGCCGTCGTCCCACGTCCGCTCAAGGTGCTGACGAAACACTCATGCGCCACGGTTTTTACAAATACGACAGCAACGGCTTCAACAAACCAGGCGAATTCTTCCCGAACCTAACGCCCGGTAGCAGCATCACCATCGCCATCGAAGACATTGAGTTTGATCGACCGGTGCAAGTCCAGGAGAACACGGCATTGCTTCATCTGCTATGGGACATCGACCAGAGTGATTCGCTTGGACTCAATGATCAAAACCTGCCGCGAGCCTATTCAAATCCGAACAACCACCACACCGTGCCTAACTTCCGCGACGTCTCTGATTTTCAAAACGAAAATGTTTTCGTTGAAAATCCTGTCCCCAATTACAACATCGGCGACATTGTGCCCACGTTCTCCCAGTCTCAGCCGAACATGGTCACCGTGAGCCTGACGTTTCCATATGAACTCTTGCGACATTTCGAGGATGACGGCTTAGGGGTTCCGAGCGGTTTGCCAGGCCCGGGCGGTTTCCTCGAACCGTTTCATTTCCATTTGGAATACTTGGTCGTCCCCGAGCCTTCGAGCGCTCTGACATTGGCGATCGGTTCGATCCTGGTGTGCAGACGCCGGAAGAAAAAGACCAATGCCGTTTGAGTGATTGTTGATGCCAGTTGCGTGTCGCGAATGCGTCAAGGTACGAGGTTGACACGCAGGTTATCGATGAGGCCAAAGCTCAGCGCCGCATTGTCGGATACCGAGGTAAAACCATCCATGTAACCGATGGTTATATCACCGCTTAGCGAAACGAACAGCCCCGAATTGTTGTCTATCGTGGCGATTGTCAGCCCATCGATCCGCCATGTTGCAGTCCCAGCGATTTCATCGACAACCACCTCAAACTCACGCCACTGGAACCCGGCACTGCCAGCGGCTGTCATTCCAGACTGCTGCGCGTGAATGACCTGTTGAGTTACCGGTGGTGACTGCGGTGCGAAGAATCCACTCAACGTTGGGTCGGTGTTGTTGTTGGAGGCGACATTGTAGATACCGCTGGCGATCGATTGTTCGGTCGCATCTTTGTAGACGCGGAAATCTCGCGATGATCCACCTTCGCCGTCCACCGCAAACCACGCCCCAAATCCTGATACACCGCCAAGATTCACGGTCATCCCATCCGAACCGACCCCGCCGGTGATGAACTCCGTCGATCCCGTCCCGCCTGACGGAAATGGTCCATTCGCGTTGATCCACATGTCAAACGCAAGCGTGTATTGTCCTGAAGCTGATGCGCCCACCGGCGAGAGGCTGACGGCTTCAAGATCGCCCGGTGATGTCAAATTGGCGGCCAACCTCAGCCCAAGGGTTGTTCCGCCCGTGGAATTTGGGGCGGATGGAATGCCATCGACACCGTAGTCATATGCAAATGCAATCGAGGTGTCGGGGCCGCTGACATTGATGTTCCAATTTGACGATGTGTCTGTATCGAAGTCATCGGCGAACAATTCAACCGTTGCCACACATGCCGTGGCATCCATCGCTGGACCATCCAGGCACTGCATGAATGCGCCGTAATCGTAGGCGTCGATGTCGTCATCACCATCGCGATCGAAACACGTACACAACTGCTCACCGATTGGGCCCCCGCCGTCGCCCGTCGTGCAGATTTGCAGCATCGCAAAATCGCGAAGATCGACGCGGGCGTCACCATTCAAGTCGCTGGAGGGTTGATTGCATCCCGACACGTATGCAACTTCGTCCATCGCACCGCGCAGTATCCAAGTGTCCGGATCGAGTTGCACATCGACGACAACCTTCGGCGTATCAACGATGAACCATTGGAATTCGCGATCGTTCGAGATGACGAACGTCTCGGAACTCGCGTCGGCATATTCGACAACCACATCGATAGGCATCGTGAAACTCGGATACGCTGTTTGATACTGTTCAACGTGCAGCAGAAGGCGGTGTTGGTTGCCAATGAACTCCGATTGCCAGCCAAACCGATAACTCGGCGCGCCGCCTTGGTACACCCATTGATCGAAGAACCAATCCATCTCTCGGCCCGAAACCATCTCAACGACGGCTTGAAAGTCCGCGGTCGTCGCCGAGCCGTCTTCATAAGTCGATCGATACTCCGCAAGTACGTCATAGAAAACATCGTCGCCTAGGACATGCCGCAGCATGTGCATCACCCATGATGCCTTGTTATAAACATTCGTGACGCTAAAAATCTGGCTCGTCGTATTGATATCGTAGCGGTACACCGTTCCCCCAAAACTGCTCGGCCGATACGTCATCATGTGACTGAGATACGCGGCATGGCTCCCACCCGGCTTGCGCTCGTGCCAAAGTGATTCGGCGTAGCGGGCGAAGCCTTCGTTCAGCCAGATGTCATGCCAAGTCGCACAAGTCACCGCGTCGCCCCACCACATGTGAGCCAATTCATGAACCGTGCGCCGTTCGGGAAACGACCCCTGACTCGTGATCGTCTGATGCTCCATGCCGCAGCAACCCTCGAATTGGGCGATGCCGTACTTCTCGTCGAGGAACGGATATTCGCCGAAGCAATCTGGGTGGCTGAACGTTTCAATCATACTGACGACATCCACGAGGAGTGGCTGAACCGTGCTGACATCTTCGGGATAGATGTAGAAATCAACCGGCATGACTCCCGAACTGTGTACGTAAGATTCCGTCCAATGCGTGTAGTTCGTCGCTGCAATTGAAACCAGATACACCGAAATCGGATACGTCTCCGCCCAGCGATAACGGGCCCGATTACCCGACAGCACATCCACACCGTCGAACCGCCCGTTGGACGCCACCGTCATCCAGTCCGGACTCGTCACCCAAACGTCCATCGTGAACTTGTCGTCGATGGCGTTCTTGCAGGGCCACCATGCCGGCGCGTTGAACGGCTGACTGTGCGTGGCGATGACCTCAACCGCAGGCGACCCATGCGTACCCGAGTAACCAGCCGCCGCCGACAAGTGAAACGGCGCCCCGCCGTATTCCACACGCACGCTGAACGCCTCGTCTGTATCGAACGTTTGCCCCAGGTCGATGTCGATCTGATCATTGGCATGCAAATACGAAACCGGCGATCCATCCACCCAAACACCACCGACCACCATCACGTCAAACAAATCAAGCGTGATCGACGTCAGGCCATCGGACAGACTGACAATGTCCAGCGTGTTTGAACCCGTCACCGAGTTGGGATTGAGCCCCAGCTCAATATCAAGAAAGCAATGAACCACGTCGATCTCAGCATCGCTCCCCCGAAGCGACGCAACCGGCGGAGGAACCATCGCCCGCAAAGCATGCCCGCAAAGCCCGTCCTTACCCTCAGCGTCATCGTCACATTGTTTGGCTAATTCAGTAGCGTGTGATTGATCGGAGGCAAGTAACATTGATGCTGGACTCAATAGCACCGCACCAATGTAAAGGCCCATCTGAAGAATGAGTACGGCATTTCGTGATTCGATCATAAACGGATCCCAAGCGCCGTCGGTCTCGGGCGGCGAACCTTCTGAGTCTATCAGAAAGGAGCTTAGAGCCTCAACAGCTATTCGATAAGGTCCACCGAATTACTCACACCGCGTCGGCCTGCACGACCGATATCCACGAAGACTGCTGTTGCTGATCTTTGTTCACCACTACAATCCGAGCCTATGTCCAAACCATCGAAATCATCAATCGAAAGACTGGGCGATCCATCTGCCGGTCCGGACCAACCTATTGCAACGCACCGATTTTCTCCTTATCAATTGATCGACAAGTTGTCGTGCCGATTGGTCAGCCGACGGATGCCATGGATGGTCGCATTGCTTGGCGTCATCCTCACGCTTCCCGGATTGGGGCTGGGTTGGCAGACGGACGACCATTTGCATCGGGCGTCTTTGACCGATGAGTTCCCGGTGATGGCCGACGCACGGCGGCCGTTTTGGGATATGTTTGCTTTCGTCAAAGAGGGCACACTTGCTGAGAGCGGGGTCATCGAGCGCGGCGAGTTGCCCTGGTGGACACCACCGAATTTTGAGATCGCATTCTATCGACCCGTCGCGGGCATCACGCATTGGATCGATTACAAGCTTTGGCCGCACTCGCCTTGGATTATGCACGCGCATTCGATTGTGTGGTACGGATTGACCGTCTTTCTTGCTGCCCTGCTGTTTCGTAGATTTTCGATCACGCCGATCGTCGCCGGTTTGGCCGCACTTGTTTACGCGATCAGCGACGGCAACGGATTGCCGGCCGTATGGTTGGCCAACCGCAACGCGACGCTGGCAGCTTGTTTCGGGATTTGCACGATACTGGCATATGACTGGTGGCGGCGCGACGGCTCCAACTTGGGCGCGATCATTGCCCCCATCGCATTGCTGACTGCCGTACTCGCAAACGAAGGCGCAGTAGCAGCGGGAGCCTATCTATTGGCGTATGCGCTTTTCATTGACCCGGACCGTACATGGAAACGCTTCGCCGCGCTGCTGCCGTGCACCGCAATCGGCGTAGCATGGTGGTTGGCTTATCGGGCAAATGGATACGGTGCCGTTGGGTCGGGCGTTTACATTGATCCCGCACACGACACCCTGACATTCTTGTTTGCATTCATTCGCCGCGCGCCGGTCTTGATTTACGGCATGTTCGCGTCCCCGCCTTCAGACGCACACATCATGATGTCTGAAAAGGCGTATCGTATTTTCTGGATCGCGAGCCTTTGCCTGATTGTGGTCGGCATTTTTCAATTATTGCCGCATCTGAGAACCAACAACCGAATACGCTTCGCACTGACCGGAATGTTGCTTTCGATTGTGCCGCCGTGTGCGACGTTTGCGTCCGATCGATTATTGATGTTTGCAGGTCTTGGTGCGGCGATGATCATTGCTCAGTTAATCGTCTCGGCGTGGAAACCGGATTTGAACTTTCCGAAGGTTCGGTTCTCCCGATTTGTGGGGGCCGCACTGATTGTCTTTAACTTGATTTTCGCACCATTCGGATTGGTGACCGCTGCACACAACACCAGAAGTTTCGGAGACACATCCGAAGTCGCGGGGCTCAGTCTGCCGCACGATGACAAGCTTGCGAACCAGCGCATGATGGTGGTCAGCACGCCGTCTGGGTTTCTATTCAGTTTCGCCAAGATCTACGCGGCCACTCAAAATAGAACTGTTGCCCGAAAGACCCTAACACTGGGGTCAGGCGTATACGAAGTTCACGTCGGGCGGCCCGACGACCGCTCGCTACTGGTGACGCAAGCCGGCGGATGGCTGATGCACCCAGGACAATGGCCCACCGATGATCCGAACGAATTCAAATGGGTGGGAACTCAGTACCTGTTTCAAACGTTCGATGTGTTGTTCCGCGACCAGCAACCGTTCACCATAGGTCAGCGCATTGAGTTATCCGACTGCGCCCTCGAAATCGTCGGACTCACTCCCGATGCCCGACCGGCAACCGTTCGATTCGAATTCGACAACCCTCTCGAAGACGAATCCTATCGCTGGATCTATTGGAAGGACAACGGATTCGCTGAATTCGACCTGCCCGCCGTCGGCGAATCGGTCACGTTACCCGCGCCACGGCCCACACTCTGAGTGCCAACCCGTAGCGGCGAATAACGTGACGGTTTGCCCGGTCTATTTCAGAATAGTCACGTGGCCGCGATGTTTGTGCGGGCGCGGCTTGTGCCCATCGCACACGCTCCACGGCCTTCCGCAATTGGAGCAGATCGGCACCTTGATGTCACCGCCGTTCTCGCCCGGCCCGTCGCCCACCGACAAACCAAACTTCAATATGGTGACGTGACCATGACCGCCAGTACAATCCGAACGACCGCAGCGACTGCACTTCTTTCCGACCGTACTCATGCTCGATCCCACGCCAACACCGCCCCCACCGGCGACACCATGCAACTTCCAAGTCCGTGGACCGCAACCGGGCGTCGAGCGACAGTCGCCCAAGCACGCCACGCAATACACGCACTGACCGCCGCATTTCGAGTTCCCGCACGATTTGCATGTTCGGGCTCGTCCCATGCCGCTACCAGTTCCGCCACCGCCTGCTGCGATACCGCCATTGGTATTGTTTGAGCGCGACGAGTTGTAATTCCAGTCCGACGAACTCTCAGCTTCCTTCAAGACCGTCACATGACCACGATGCTTTGAACTCGCGACGGCTGGAGGTATCTCACTTGGGCACGAATCGACCGATGACACGCAGGTGCCGTCTGGACACCGATATGGCGTTTCCATCGGGCAACCCGAACCACCGCCCGAAGCAATGTTCACCTTCTTGGACAAGTCGGCACCGGCTTTGAACTTCACGACGTTCTTGGCTGCGATCTTAATTTCCTTGCCCGTCTGCGGGTTGCGACCTGTGCGAGCCGCACGCTTTGAAATCGAGAAGGAACCGAATCCAACAAGACTGATACGATCGCCCTTCTTCAATGCCTTCCCGCTGCTCTTGGCAAGCGTGTCAACGAGATCAGCTTTGTTCATCAAACCGAGCGGATCAGAATTGGTCCACGGGTTGCTGCCGGCATAGCTAAACGCGTTACCGTGGTTAGCACCGTCGTACCACGCACCCAACGGATCACGCGAAATAAAGCGGCCCGAGATTGGATCGAGGTAGCGATTGCGATAGTAATACATATCCGTACTCGAATCGAAGCGTCGTCCGGTGAAGAGGTATGGATTCTCAAACGCCGATCCGCCGATCGGGATTCCCGCCCCGTCAAAGAACGCAGGTTGGCCATAATCTTGATAGTCGTACCGTTCGACGACCACACCGTTTGAATCCGTCAATGCCACGACGTTGCCCATGTCGTCGCTGTGATAATAAAAGTCACTGCCACCGCGAACCATCTGCACGACTTCGTCGATATCACCACCATACACATACGTTGCTTCATTTCCGAAACCATCCAACTCGTAGACCACTTCATTTCCGTCATAGAAGTAATCGGTCTGCCTGGAGAATATAGCCGTATCTTCCTTCTTGCGGATGCGACGATCGAGCGCGTCATAGGCCATCGTCGTAAGCAAGCCGCTGGCTGGATCGTCGTGCGTGACCAAGCGATCTTTGTAATCGTAGAACATCAATCGAGGTGGACCGCCCGCAACTCTTTGCGTCAGATTGCCGTTTTCGTCGTAGCTGCGTACGTCACATCCGGTGTTCGTGTACTGATTCATCTGGAAGTCTGAAGGTGGGCTTGCTCCGTTCATCCCGTACGCACCGGGGCAACTGTCGTTGGCAACAAAATTGCGATTGCCCACGTTGTCAAGCTGGTACTGGGTGTCGCGCACCAACACGGGCGCTGCAACATCCGTCTCAACGGTACGCGTCAAACGATAGACCGAGTCATATTCGTACACATGTTCCAGTTGATTGATCGGATCAAACCGAATCTTCTTGTTGTACTCTGGGTCCCATTGAAAATCCCGTGCGTCAATGATTGCGCCAGCCCCTGGATTCTCGTGGAAAATGGAGGCGACACGTTTCACGCCGAAGTCGCCCGGCCGATTGGGTACGCCTGTGACTCCGTTGTAGAAAAGGTTGGTGGCTGTCCCGTTCGACAATGACCTGAACTGCAGTCGATCCGGCCCCACGTACGCAAAGTTTGAAATCGGTCCCGACGAATCGGAGATATCAATGACCCGATTCAATCCGTCATACAAGCGGTTCATCGTCCGACCGTTCGGATAAACGCACTGAGTTTCGTTTCCAATCCCATCGAATTGCGAATCAATCACCAATCCGTTCTGCGTTTCGGAGACGACGTGTGAGAGCGAGTCGTACTCTCGGGCAACCTGCGAGTCGTCGTCTTCCGCTAGAACCATTCGATCCAAACCGTCATAAGTGAATTTCTCAAACGTCGTATCGGACGACACGCCGGGACCAGCCGTGATCACTTTGTCGGTCAATCGATCGTCTAAGTCGTACGTGTAGTCGATCTGCGTTCCGTTTGCGTCAACGTGGAGCGTCTTGTTGTCGCGGAAATCGTACTGGAAGAACTCGTTCGTGCCGTCCTCATATCCAGTCAACGTCAATCGATTCAATGAGTCGTAAGCATAGGTGGTAGCATTGCCATTCCCGTCTTCCTGCAAAATCAAACGGGAAGAGTCGTCCCACACTTGCGTGTTCACAATGACGCCAATTACCGCGCCGCCTCCCGCACCGGTGTTGGTCAGGAATCGATCTGTGCGTGTGAGCCGATTCATTCCGTCGTATGCGTAAGTTGTGGTATTGCCGAGCGCGTCGTCTTCGCTGGTGAGCAAGTCGCGACTGTCATAGCTTCGGAAACTGGAATTCCCGAAATTGTCGCCCCGGATCGTCAAACGATTCAGTCCGTCATAGCCATAGGTGTCCGTGAACAACTCGTCTGCCAATCCCAGGTCGGATTTCTCTGTGGAATCTTCGGCGATTACATTTGAATTGCCGTCGTATGTGTAACGAACAGTATTCCCTTTGGGATCGGTGCAAACACTGCGGCGGTTGGCTGAGTCGTAAATGCATGTATACGACTGCGAATTGTCGTCGATGATCTGAATGACGTGTGATGAATCCGAGTAGATGTATTGGGTTGTCGATTCGCCATCGGTCAGCGGACTCTGCGTGGAATCGAAGAACTTGTCTCCGCGAATCGTCAAGCGGTTGAGCGCGTCGTACCCATAGGTCGTTTCACCCAGCCGAACATTACCACCGCTTCCTGGCACATCAATCAACTCGCCTTCGTTGACCTCGCGGACGACGTTATCATTCTGATCGTACTCATAGCCCGACGCGTTTCCAAACGTCGTACCTTTGATGGTCAAACGGTTGTATCCGTCATACTCAAAGGTGTCTTCGCGCGGCGCTATCCCTTGCAATCCTCCGCCGTACAGCGTGATGATGCCGTTGGCGTCGTAGTCATATTGGTCTGTCGAGGCGTTCGGATCGCCAGCCGCTTCCGTCACTCTGAAGACCAGATCACGCTCATCATACAACCTGGTTTCTGTGTTATTGGGCTGCGCACCGTTGGTCGCTTCACCTTCTCTAACCAGCGTTTGATTACGATTCGAGTCATATTCGTATTCGGTAACGATGTCGTTGGCGGGATCAACTTCTTCAGTCTTCTTCGTCATGTAGTTGAGAATGTCGTACTCATAAGTCGTCGTGAAATGCGTATTCGGATCGAGTAACCCGCTGGCGTTGCGGTTTTCGGTGTCGATGCGGACGACGTTGTCGTTCTCGTCATAAAAGTGCAACTTCTCGTAACGAGGACCAGCCGCCAGGACAACCTCTCGGGAAAGCGAACGGACAATCTGGTCGAGTTGGTTGTAGGTATGCTGGGTGTCGTTCCCTTTGGGATCGATGATGCGGGTGACGTTGCCAACCGCATCGTATTCGTACGCGGTCGTTAGCGCGAAACCCGAATGATCAATGGTTTCACTTTCCAAGTAACCAGCCGATGGACCGGCACCTTGCGGGTAATACGTAAAATGATCCTCGCGTCGACTACCCGAACCGTTATCCGGATGACGATGCAAGGTGATTTGCCCGAATGCATTGTACTCAAAATCCTCGACAACGGAGGGAATGCGATGGATCGTTTGCGTGCGGTTACCAACTGCGTCGTAAAGATGCTGCGTCTGATTGCCTCGGGCATCAACGCATCGGGTGACTTGATTCGTGTCAGAGCTAATCGCACTGTCGTACTCGTACTCTTCAACCAGTTGCGGTTGAGCGGCACCGCGCGGGCCGGGCAGGCTGATTCGCTCCCGAACATTCGAACGTGTTCGCGGCGGAGCAAAATAGTTAAGGTCACCCTCGTAGACGAATCGAACCTCATTGAGTTCGGGTGAAAGCAAGCGGGTCAACAGTGATTCGTCGTTGTACTCATAGCGCGTTTCAAAGAACGCCGGATCTGTTGATCGCAATGGATTCACCGGACGATTCAAGGCTGCCGTCGTGGGCGCGAGCGGGTTGGCCCGCCCGGTGTAGCGTCGCTTCATCGCCAGACGATTGCGATAGTCGTAGGAGCATTCTTCAACGTTTCCTACGCGATCATTGGCGTAGCACGTGATCGTGGAGAAGTTATTAGCCGGCGTCGGCGCGTGGGTTGCGTACGTGAACGTCAGCAAATCAGTCAGATTCCCAAACTGCTGGCTGACCATGCGATCATATTCGAGATCGGCGGGGTTGAGCGTTGCTGCATAAGTGTTAACCAGAAATGACTGTCCCTTGGGGTCGGTGATAGTCAATAGATTGTGATCGAGTTGCGGATCGGCGAATCCTTCCGAATATGTGTAAACCGTCGTCTTTCCAAGGGGGAAGTCGTTACCGTGCGGCGTCCCGAACACTGAAGGTGTTGTCACCGACTTGAGATCGCCAGCGTCTCCGCCGATATCCGGATCCTGATAATAGTCGTACGTGACTTGCCGACCCGTGTAGTCGGTAATCGATTGAATGAACCCGTCTCCATTGTAGGCGATTGAGATGAGTCGCGGATTGATCGGCGAGTCGAGCGTGTCACGTACACCGATTAGTCGGCCGTTCCCAGGATCGTATTCAAAAGTCACACGGTTTCCGGTTCGATCGGTCATCGACGAGATCTTGCCGTCGTCGGGCAGTCCAAAGAAACCGTTGAAATTCCATGCCGTGCGGTCATGGAAGACCATCGAGAACCCGTTGCCTTGTGGAACGAGTTCGCGGAAAAATTCGGGATGAGAGAATGTGCCACCCGATGTCGGGCAGAATTCGTCACTGCGCCCGTCGCCATCATGCAAAATCAAATTGGCGCCGCTTTGTTCAACGCGGACGTTGTACGAATGATCCCACCCGTTGCCCATTTCCGTATCGGGCCCGATTTTCGATCGATAACGTCGCGTCCATTCAAAATCAAAACCACGCCCGCGGATGACCATGTCGGTCGCAGTAAGATGAAATTCACCCGAGAAGAGGTAGACTGAGTCTGACACCGAGGAATCGGGTATCGCCGTCTGAGCAACCGTTGGCGAACCTGATTTGCGCCGTCGCAAAGTCCCCGGTTCATCCTCCCGAACGGGCAGCACGCATCCCGCGATCAGCGAATCGCCCGTGAATTCCTGATGCAACAGTTGGGCGTCCGCCAAGTCGATCGTGCCATTCGCGTCCATGTCATAGCACGCACATTCCGGCGATGCTGGCGTTGCCGGTCCGGTCATGCACGCAGCGAAATCGGCATGATCAGCCAAGCTGACCCGGCAGTCACCATTCCCATCTCCACTCGAACCACACAATGATGCTGCCGCGGCTGGATTAGCCAGAAATAAAACGCCGGCAAAACCAGTCATGAAGCTGGCGTGTCGAATGAAACGGAAATCCATGGTCGTCTCCTCAATTGAACGAAACCAAAATTTGTGCGTTTTGACGGCAGGCGTGCGAATTCGATCGATCCATCCACCGCGAGTCAACCGTGTCGGTACGGGCAACGATGTCCATGCGGTTTGAATAGATGAACGCGCTGAGTTTCCCCGCCTACACCTCTGCTAGGCGCATACCGCAAGAATTTTGACAGGTGCAGCGAGAATCAGAAGTTGGAATCCGATTTGAATCGACTTCAACTGACGTTGACGCTTGCCCGGCAAGGTCAGATCACACACCCACCCGGCCGATTTTAGCCAATTCGCGTGCCCAACTGCAAGCTGCTCGACACGTCGCGGACACATTTATGAAGGCCGATTGCGGATTTGTCGTCAAGGATCGCAAGGGTCTGAGGATTATGGGACGTCACGATGATAGCGGTTCGTTAGCCAGCCGCAGCGGGAACCAACGACAACCCAGGTCCGTCCGCGCCGATCTGCACAAACACATCGTCGTATTGATCTTTGAGGTACCCTTCAGAATTGCCACCGGCAAGATGCGACCACGGGAACACTTCACCGTTGGGTCGTTCGCGATGGGCGTACCATGCCGGGTCGACCCCTTCGGCTTCAAACGCGCGATCCCAAATGCGGTTGTCGAATTGTTCGTCCCACCCGTCGAAGCGCGCCCCATCGCGCCAAGCGCGCTCGATGACGGGTCCGAGCTTTCGGTCGCCCCTTGAGAAAACCGCTTCCAATACGGAGCGCTCAACGTTGTGCATTTTGATGCGGACGGCTGACTTGCGGGAGCGTTCCATCATTCGGAGTCGCCGGCGAACTTCGTGGAAATACTCCGCCTTCGGTTGAGCGGCCCATTGAAATGGCGTGTGTGGTTTCGGCACCAGCCAGCCGACCGCCGAATTGACCGCGGCAGGATGCCCAGACACTGGAATGCGGGCGCGGGAAACTTCGCGGCTGATATCCATAATGCCGTCAATATCGTCAGGACGCTCACCGGGAAAACCGGTCATGAAATAAAGCTTCACACTCTTCCAACCGGCTTGATATGCCTGCGTCACTCCGTCGATCAGATTGCCGTCGGTGACCACCTTGCGAATCGCTGCGCGCATGTCGTCGCGCGCAGCTTCGACGGCAATGGTCAGCCCGGATTTGCGAACACTGCTCACCATCCAGGGAATATTGGAAAGCATCTTGTCGACGCGCATCGAAGGCACTGAAATGCTGACCTGACGATGCGTGAATTGCTTGTCAATCCGTTCGGCCAATTCCGGCAAGTACGGATAGTCCGCCGTCGAAAGCGACAATAGTCCGATTTCTGTGTGCCCCGTAGCGCGATACGCTTCTTCTGCGATGTTGAGAATTTCATCAACGGTGCGCCGTCCGATGGGCCGCTTTGTGTAACCTGCATGACAAAATCGACAGCGCTGCGGGCATCCGCGCATGATTTCAATCGAAATTCGATCCTGCACCACGCGAACGTGCGGAACCAATGGCCTTACCGGAAACGGCGCATTCCCAAAATCCGGCGTCTGGCAACGAACAATCGCCTCGGGCAATCCTTCCTCGCGCGGCGATACCGATCGGATGGTGTTGTCGTTGTTGTACGCAACATCATAAAGCGCGGGAACGTAGGCCCAAGGAAAGCGTTTGGCCATCAGCCGAATCATCTCGCGCCGCCGAACACCGTTGGCTTTGTATTCTTTATACGCACTGAGGATCGCAGCCATCGATTCTTCACCGTCTCCCAGCACGACGATGTCGATGAATTCAGCGACGGGTTCGGGATTGTCGGATTGAGGGCCCCCGGCGATAACCAACGGATGCGAGTCGTCGCGATCAACTGACCGCAGCGGAATGTTTGCAAGGTCGAGCAACGTCAGGATATTCGTAAATCCCATTTCGTATTGAAGTGAGATGGCCAGGATATCGACTTCGCTCACCGAACGGCGCGTGTCCCAAGTGAAAAGCGGAATGTTCTTCTTGCGCATGACATCTTCGGCATCGACCCAGGGGCAATAGACCCGCTCAGCCGTCACGTCTTCGGTGTGATTGCACAGCCAATAGATGATCTGACAGCCCAGATGACTCATCCCAATCGTGTACGCATCCGGAAACGCTACAGCCACGCGCACCTTGGCCGCTTCCCAATCGCCCGACTTGGGAAGCTGGTTGATTTCTCCGCCCACGTACTGACCCGGCGTGGAAACGTATGGAAGGAGTTGATCGCTGACCAACTCTTGCAAATTACCCATTTTCAACCACCAATCGTCCAATTCGCACAGAAGATGCCATCCTGCCTGAACCCATTATAGGCCTTCAGCCAAGACCAGCCACAATCACTTTGGTGGGGTGTATTCCCTCACGCAATTGTGCTGATCGTGGGCACAGTGTCGATTTGTCGGGAGGCGTTGGATCGCCACCTGGACATCACACAGGTTTTGATTGCGATGCCATGTTATGAGCGATATGCTTGATAGCCGGTGGGGGTTCATCCCAATGAGCGTCGGTCACAACCAATCAATTCAAGTTCGGTTAGAGTCGGGCCGTCGCTACGCGCCCAGATCCGCATTCACGTTGGTCGAATTGCTCGTCGTCACATCCATCATGGTCATCTTGATTGGTGTCCTGATTCCCGCGCTGAGTCGTTCCCTGCGGGCGGCGAAGTCAACGGTGTGCATGGCCAACCTCAAGGACCTTTATCGAAGCATAGACATGTACCGCACCGACAACCGCGGATGGTTGCCGTCGGTTGACGGAGACGCTGCGAATCGGTCTGCGGCTGCGTGGTCAGTTGCCCTATTCAAGGACAACCCCTCTGGTCGTGGCGTGTTGATTTGCCCAGAAGACCCGTGGGGTGAGATCTTGCGCGACAGCTATATCCACGGCAATGGCACTGAAGACTTTCCATCCAGCTATGGCATGAACGATTTCATCGTATCGAGCCCAAATTCGTTTTTGGCCAATCTCGGACAAGTGTCACCAAAGCGGCCCGATGACACGATTCTGTTGGCTGACATGGGACCAGACGAAATCAATTACGCAACTGATATTGAAGGCACATCGCCAGCGCCGTCACGCAACTTCGGTAGACTTAGCATGGACGATGGTTTCATGATCGGACAACCGCAGGGTTATCAGTTCCATCCTTGGTTATCGGGAAGGCACTACGGAAAAATCAACGTGTTGTCGTTGATTGGCAATGTCAAACGAATCAACGTGGAACCGGTGCTCCAGCGAGATATCGAGCCATACTATGCTGCTTGTGCAAGCAAGGAATGCACAATTTGCATCTATCTCGAATTGCCCCATTACTCTTTTCACGAATCAAATGCGTTTTGGTGGACGGGCCCCGTGCCGATCCGATGAGCATTCAATTTCACAATCATGGTTAGGCCCAGAATTGGTTACGTTTCGCCACCTCGTTGGCTGCGCCTCCCGGTCTTTGCAATTTGCTTGCTCGCATTGGTTGTGCTGGTGGTGCGCCTTGTGCGTCCTTCCGTTTCTGATTCGCCGCCGAATCCATCACTTCATTCACGACAGGTGTTGTGGGTGTGCGAAAAAGACTCTGAACATCAATTCACGAATCACTTTCGATTTGAGGCATTGCCGTGCGCAAAGTGCGGCGATCCTTGCGCGATCCAACTCGATTACGTCTGCCCAAAGCACGAAGGGATATTTTCGTCGTTGGTTCGTTTTACCCGAACAATAGCGGAATCCAAAGGAACCGACGCAGACAACGGGGCAATCGTCAGCGAATATCGCTACCTGAATTCCAGCAATTGGGCTGAATCGGATGGAAAGGTCTTATGTCCGGTGACGAGTTGCACACTTCCCGCTCGCCGAGCGAAAATGCCATGGAGTGTCGCTAAGCCCGCCTTGTCCGCCCCTGACTAGCAAATGGCAATCATTTTTATCAGCTGATGCCACCTTCTGGCATTATCAACCTGTTAACTGTTACTGAACAATGGGGTAAATACCACCCTCAATCGGCTTCGGTGAGATCTCGGTGATGAAATTCTAAGGCGTCTATCCTTTTGAACCGATGCTCATGTCAGCAACGGATGCAAGTGATATCGATTCGTCATATTTCCGGCGAATTCTGAATTTGAGAGGCTAATACAATGGATGTCCGACTGATCAATCCCTTTGTAAAGAGCGTGAAACGCGTTTTTGAAACGATGGTTCACGTCAAGATGACCGTCGGAAAGCCTTACGTCAAACCAGATGATTGCGCCCCTTCCGAAGTGTCCGGCATCATCGGATTTTCTGGAGACGCCGCCGGTTGCGTTGTCATCAGCTTTTCAAAGAAAGTTGCCGTCGCTGCCGCATCCAAATTCGCCGGTATGGAAATCAATGCTGACCACCCAGACTTTTCAGACGCTATTGGTGAACTCGCCAATATGGTGGCTGGCAACGCCAAGATGGAGTTTACGGATGTCAACATTCGCATCTCACTTCCCAGCGTGGTCATCGGTGACAGTTTTGTCGTGAGCAATTCAAAGAATTCGCCGCGTATTGTCATTCCATGTCAATGTGAACTGGGCGAGTTGTTTGTAGAAGTCGGTATGGAACTCGGCAAGAAGGATAATGGGAGTGCGGCTCCTTCAACCGAAGCTGCAGTTGGAGTCTAATTAAATGAAAGTCATGCTCGTAGACGACTCGCGCACGATTCGCAACATCCAAAAGAACGTGCTCAGCCAGTTGGGGCACACCGATATCTTAGAAGCCGGCGATGGCGTCGAGGCATTGAAATTGCTCGAGACAGACACGCCCGATCTGATGCTTGTCGATTGGAATATGCCCAACATGGACGGCATCACACTCGTGCGCAAAGTTCGTGAGACAAACAAGAAGACCCCGATCATCATGTGTACCACCGAAGCACAGAAGGATCGGGTCATCGAGGCCATCAAAGCCGGTGTAAACAATTACGTGGTCAAACCGTTCAACGTCGAATCGCTGAGCGAAAAAATCGACCAGACCATGGCAAGGCTTCAACCGGCCAGCTAACGCCTCAAAGCAAACTTCTACACCAGTGGTACAAACCGGCACGCGATCAAGGGTTGCTCAATCCAAATTCCATTGCGAACGCGGATGCGCAACATCCGTTGCGTCTTGCCCCGCCCCACTGGAATGATCATCAATCCGCCACACTTTAGTTGGCCCATCAGGGGTTCGGGCAAGGTCTGACTGCCGGCCGTCACGAGAATTCGATCAAACGGTCCGGCACCGCGCCACGCTTCAACACCGTCACCGCTTCGAAATTCAACGCCCCGATCAAGCCCGAGCGTCGCCAATCGTTCTTCGGCCAGATGCGTCAAACCGGCATCCAGTTCCACGCTATAAACTCGGTGTACCAACTGGGCGAGAATCGCGGTTTGATATCCCGTCCCGGTTCCGATCTCCAGAACGCGATGAGTGGGTTCGAGCATGAGCATCTGCGTCATGTATCCTACAATATACGGTTGCGAGATGGTTTGCCCGGGGCCAACGGGCAGCGCCTTATCCTCGTATGCTTCCGCTTGGCATTCTTTGGTGACGAACAATTCACGAGGCACTTTCAGCATCGCGTCGAGAATCCTCTTGTCGCGCACACCGCGTGCTGCAATTTGATCCTTGATCATTGCACGTCGAAGGGATTCTGAATGCCTCATTGGTTGATTGATCATTCCCTCACCCTATGATTGTTAGCAGACCTCGGACATCGCGGCTTCGGAGTTTCCAATGCCTCGGCAGATAACCTATCCAATCATCACCTTGACCACGGACTTCGGCCTTCACGATCATTATGTCGCTTGCATCAAGGGTGTCATTGCTCAAATTGCACCGGATGCAAAAATCGTCGACGTGACCCATGAGATCGAACCGCAGAATATCCTGGGGGCTGCATACGCCCTGTCTCACGCCATGCCATGGTTTCCACCCGAAACAATTCATTTGGTGGTGGTCGATCCCGGCGTCGGTACGTCGCGCGGTATCATCGCAGCCCGCTATGGTCAACATACGGTGATCGCGCCGGACAATGGCATTATCAGCTTCGTTCATCAAACCTACAAAATCGAAGAAGCCCGAATCGTCAACAATCCCCAAATCGCGCTGAACCAAATTTCACACACGTTCCACGGTCGTGATATCATGGCCCCCGCCGCATCGCACTTGGCCAAGGGCGGGCAATTCTCCGATCTGGGACCGCCGACCAATCATGTTGAAGTCCTTCAAGACGTTCGACCGAATTCAAAACCCGACAACCGCCTCGAAGGGCAGGTCATTCACATCGATCGCTTTGGAAACTTGCTCAGCAACATAGGCGAGCGCGACTTGGCCAAGATCTCCGATGATCGAGCGGAGTTGCTCGTTTCGATCGGTTCGCCCGATTCCCAAACGAAACCGATTGGCACGCTGCAAAACACTTACGGCGACGCCTCACCCGGTGATTTGGTCAGCCTCCTGAGCAGCGGTGGATTCGTCGAAATCGCCGTTCATCTGGGAAATGCCCAAAATATGCTCAATGCCAAAATTGGCACACCCGTGATCATCGAACGAAAACGCAATTGACGCTATGATTGCGTGCGGCCAATAGGCACACCGTAAACTCCAGAGATTCGATAAGGAAAACGAGCCATGTCAATACACACACGATTCTTGCGCAGCGCGAGCCTAGCTATCCTGTTCGCAATCGGTGCTGCCCCGCTTCTCGCTGAAACGCCAAGCAGACAGTCACACGGCGCTGATGCCGAACGCAAGCCGATCGTCGTATCCGATGAGGCTCGCCGAATTCACGACGCTGGCATTCTCATCGACGGTCACAACGACTTGCCTTGGCAACTCCGCAAGCGATCTCGCAACAAGACGGGCCCCGTCGACATGCGGGTCCATCAGGAATCGTTGCAAACCGACATTCCCCGCCTCAAGAAGGGCGGACTCGATGCACAGTTCTGGGTTGTCTATATCCCTGCCGACACACCGCAAGACGGAACCGCGATGCGTGAAGCCATCGAGCAGTTTGAAGTCATCGAGAAGATGATCAAAGACTACCCCGACGTGTTCGAACGAGCGCTCTCAGCCGCCGACATCGTCCGGATTCATGGCCAAGGCAAGATCGCTTCAATGATCGGCGTTGAAGGCGGACACATGATCGAGAATTCGCTGGAAATCCTCAGCCTCTTCTACGATCGAGGCGCTCGTTACATGGGCCTGACCCATTCAGACTCACTCGACTGGGCTGATTCGGCGACTGACGACCCGAAGAGTCATGGCCTCTCGAAGTTCGGCAAATCCGTTGTTCTGGAAATGAATCGCCTGGGAATGCTGGTGGATCTCGCCCACGTCTCCCACGAAACCATGCGCGACGCGCTCAAGACAACCAAAGCCCCGCTGATCTTCTCGCATTCATCGGCCTATGCCATCGCCCCGCACATGCGCAACGTACCCGACGACGTCTTGAAAATGGTCAAAGCGAACAATGGCGTCGTCATGGTGAATTTTTATTCGGGGTACGTGGATCCCGAAGGCGCCAGAATCGTCTCGAAGATGTTCGAGATTGAACGCGACTTGAAAGCCAAGCACCCTGACAAGAAGGAGTATCGCGCCGCCTGGAACAAATGGAAAGCCGAACATCCGATTCCAGACGGCACCGTGCATACCCTCGTGGATCACATCGACCACATCGTAAAGGTAGCCGGTATCAATCACGTGGGCATCGGCTCAGATTACGATGGCGTGGGGCAATTGCCGAAGCAACTGGAGGACGTGTCCTGCTTCCCCAACATCACGCAGGAACTCTTGAACCGCGGCTACAAAGAATCCGACATCCACAAGATCATGGGCGGCAATCTGCTCCGCGTGTTCCGCGAAGTCGAGTTGACCGCCGCCAAACTCCAATCGACGAAACCAAAAGGATAGGAGCCCGCGCCGGGCTATTCCGCAGATTCTCTCGACTTGGTCAGGCCTTGGCGCAACGTGTTCTCGCTGATCGTTCGCGGGCGACAGTATTGGAGCAGATAGTCAAGGCTACCCAGTCGCGCTCCGTCACCCGAAAGCTGTCGACCACCGTATGGCTGCACGTCAACCTGCGACCCGGTAATCTTGCGGTTGATATAGAGATTGCCCACGCGGAATCGTTCACGTGCTTCGGCGATGTGTGCGGGGCTGCGAGAATAGATTCCTCCGGTCAGCGCGTACGGACTGCCGTTGGCCAGTTCGATGGCGTGCTCAAAATCGTCGGCCTTCATGATCGCAAGGACGGGACCAAACACTTCGTCTTGTGCCAGTTCCGATTCAGGATCGACATCCTTGAAGATCACCGGTGCCACGTAGAATCCGCTGACCGGGACGCGACTCGCATCCGTTTCAAACAACACGGGATACGATTCCTTTTGCCGGACAATCAGTTCGCGAAGTCGTTCTTGAGTTTGCCCATCGATGACCGGACCGATCGAATGGCCCACGTCGGCAGGGTCGCCAACTTCCAACTGTTCTGCCGCTCCGGCCAGTTTTCTACAGAATTCATCGTACACGTCAGCCAACACAATCACCCGCGAACACGCCGTACATTTCTGCCCACCAAACGCGAACGCACTTTCAAGCACGCCCATCACGGCTTCGTCTACGTCTACATCGTGATCGACAATGATCGCGTTTTGACCACCGGCATCAATGATCGTTCGCTTAAAATGCCCTTGCCTCGGTCGCACACGGGCAGCCGCTTCCGCAACTTTCACCGCATTCGGACTCGAACCGCAGAACGCCACGAGGTGAACATCCGGATGCTCCACCAATGCTTGCCCTACACTCGACCCGGCGGCTGGCACGTAGTTGACCACCCCATCGGGCAACCGCGCATCAGCCAGAAGTTCCATCAGCATCGCCGCGACGATCGGTGCTTTCGACGAAGGCTTCACAATCGACGCATTACCCATCGCCACCGATGCAGAAACCATTGCCGACAACATCGCCAGCGGGAAGTCCCATGGCCCGATTAAGAGGCACACACCGCACGGTTCATATACCAAGACATTCTCTTCGCCCGGCACATCACGCCGACGCGGACGTTGGCCGAGTCGCTCCAACAGTGCCGCGTGATAGTTGAAATAATCGATCGCTTCGACGACCTCGCCGTCGGCTTGGATTGGATTCTTGCCAATTTCGCGGACGAGTTGGGCGATGAATTCAAAGCGCCGTTCTTCCAACGACTTCGCAACCCGCCGCAAGATGTCGGCACGAACGTCAAAGGGCTGACTACGCCAGCTTGGAAGTGCCTTGCTCGCCGCCGCCACCACTTGATCGGCATGAGCCAACTCCGCCGTCGCCACCCGCGCGACAACTTGGTCTGGATTGGCGGGATCGTGCGAGGTCAGCCACGCCTCCGAACGGATCTCCTCACCACCGATCTTCAGCAGTCGATCCTTGCCAGACTTCGATCGCAAGGCGCCGATCAGTGTGCCGATTCTTTCCCGATTCTCGGAATTGGAAAAACCAATCGCGGTGGTATTCTTAAAATCTAAACCCACGGAAGAAGCAATCATTGAACAGTCCTCAAATGGATCTTCGTAATGTCTCGAAGGAAGCGTTTCGTCAGTCGGCTCATCATCTTCCAATGCCGCCGATTCCGGCAAGCTTAGCAGGGCGTCATAGGCACTGCGATCGCCGAACCGATTCTTCAAAAACGAATCGTTGGAAGTGTTTTCCAGCAACCGGCGAATGAGGTAGGCCATCCCCTTGATGAGTTCGCCGTACGGGCAATACACCCGCAGGCATCGGCCCATCTCCTGGATCGCAGCTTTGAGCGGTTCACCCATCCCAGCCAGCATCTGTAATTCGTAATCTCGCGGTGAGAGGTCAAGCGACTCGGCGACGGCCATCACATGGGCGAGCGAGCGCACGTTGTGACTGGCGAACGCCGGACGTATGAGGTCCGCATGTTGCAGCATGATCGCGGTCAATTCTTCATAGCACGCGTCGGACTGCCATTTTTGGATCCACACGGGAATCGACGCGTGATTGCGAATCGCTTGCGTGGTCTCGGTGTCCCAATAAGCACCTTTGACCAATCGAATCCCGATTCCGGTTCCGCGTTGTTCCACCCAGTCGAGTAGGCCCAGCAAATCGTCGCGGGCATCTCGAAGATACGCCTGCACGACAATCCCCGCGTCGGGCCAATCTCGAAACTCGGGCTCCGTCAGAAGCTTCTTGAAAATCCAAAGCGTCATGTCGCGATAACGAAACGCTTCCATATCCACATTGACGAACACATCCAACTCGCGGGCCCGCAATAGCAGTGGCGACAGGCGCCGGCGAATGACATCATAGGCACGCTCGGGGTCAACCGGATCAAACACCGGATCAAGCGCCGTCAGTTTGACCGAGATGTTCGCACGCGGCATCGGTCCAGTTGAAGTCGCGTCCAGCAACGGGATGCGTTGCCACTCTTGCGATGCCCGACCCAACGCTTCAATCAATTCCATATAGGTGTTGGCCGCCGCGTCGGCTTGCTGTTCGCCGATGGTCGCCTCACCCAGCACATCCAGCGTAAATGTCATCCCTCTTCGCCGAAGTGCTTGGGCATACGCGATCGCCTCGGTCGTGTTGGTGCCCGTCATAAAACCACGGGCCATCATGAAGGAGCCTTTGCGAATGTTCGCTCCCAAAACGCGACCCCACGCCGAATCGGGACGCCTAAACGCGATCGCCATTTGAAATGGCAGCGGCAAATCCATATCCCCTTGCTGGAGATACTGCTTGAAGTGATCGGCAATGTCGGCATCGTCGCGCATGTAAGGCAGCGCCTCGATGAATCGAAACAATTGCGTTTGCAATTGCGGATGCTCCGAAAAATACTCGAGCATCTTGCGGTCCCACCACGCTCGATTCCACACGTGCGGCTCGTTCGCATGGGCCCGCTCAAACAGTTCGTACCCGAGCGCGCGACATCGCCCTTGAATATCGAACCCTTTCTGAAACATTGGACTGCTTTTGATTTGAACGTCTGCCGGCTGAATCGCGGTTTGAATCATTTGATCACGCTTCTAGGTGTCCAGCACCCCGTCGATTTGATCGCTTGAAACGGTCACAATTTCCCTGGGATAGAGAAACGCCAGGTGGGCTGATCGCACGGGTCGCTGATACACCGATGATGCCGCCGACGCATACAATGCAAGTTGCCTCAGGTACGACTCCGCCCTATTGCCAACGTCTGCCTTCCCGACTCGATCGGTCTTGTAGTCGACGATCTCCAGAGCATCCCCATGTTTGAGAATTCCGTCAACCACCCCACGCACCAATATTCGATCGTCTGCCTCGCCGTGGACCAATCGGTCGAAGCGCTCGAGCGGCTCCGAGGCGAGGTACATCCATTCGCGATCGAAGGTGTCAGCCCCACTTCGGATGCGCTCGCCCAGCGGCGTGCCGAAAAACCATTTGATTTGGTCGATGTCGATGTGTTCGAGTTGATCGGTATCGAGAAGATGCTCCGCGACCATCCGCTCCATCTCGGCTTGAATCTGCTCGCTCGACGAGGTATGCCCCAAGTTGATGAATTGAAGGGCTGCGTGCATCGCCGTTCCGCGAGCCATCGCTTCCGCTTGTGAATTCTTGGGATCCACTCGGCGAAAAGTACTCGAACTGGGCTTCGGGCGGACAACCACATCGTCATCTTCACCGACCACTGCTGCAAAGCTCTGGTGTTTTTCACTCGCTGAACGGACCGCACCGATCGAACACGCCGCGATATGCGGATAAGCAAAATCCAGCCGGCCCATCACCCACTCAGCCTGCGTCGGCACCTGGTTGATAGGCTCGGCGTCGGGCAACGCCTCAAGACGTGCGACCCGGCTCCATAGATCGACCAACCCAGAATCATCTTTGTTGGCGATCCGCATGCCAGCAATAGCCGACTCATCGTACGTCGAGACCTCAAACAGCGCAATACCGTGAACTTGGCCCGCCCCCCAGCGAACGCGTCCCTCGACTTCTGAAGCAAGGGCTGCGAGTACCCAATTGAGCGGCGTCCTGGCGCTTAGAATCGTAATAGGATCGAGCACCCGTGATGGAGTCGTCCTCTTGGTACTTTCGAGTTTGATCGCGTCGAGCTTTTCAGTCCCCACCATGATCAGCTTCTGCTTGGCCCGCGTCGTGGCGACGTACCAAACCCGCAATTCCTCGGCCAGCGTCGCCTCCTCCGCCGCCATCGCACACCGCCGATGAAGTGCCGTCGGATACTCAACCAACCGGTCCCGCTCGACCCGCTTGAGCCCGATGCCCATTTCGCGCTCAAACAACATCCGCCCCGTCGAATCGCCAAGGTTGAACCGTCGCCCCAATTCCATGACGATCACCACCGGATACTCAAGCCCTTTGGCGTGATGGATCGTCGAAATCGTGACGGTGTCATCGGATTCATTTCGCCCCGATGCTCCTTTCAATTCCTCACCTCGGACTTGGAGCGACTCGATGTATTGCAAGAATCGCCGAAGGCCCTGCCGCCGGAAATCGCCGAACTTGCGGGCGCGATCGTGAAGACTCAGTAAATTCTCGCGTCGCTGGGCACCATCCTTCAAACCGCACACGTACGAAAGGTACCCGGTCTCGCGATAGATCGACCAAAGCACGTCGGCCAACGGACGTTCGCGCATTTGTCTGCGGTACTCGCGAATCATCGATAACGTGCCCGACAATTTGGCGCGGAGATTCGCGTCACCGCCATTTGATTCGTACCGCAAGACGGCTTCATGAAAATCGCCGCTGCGATCGATTGCCCGAATGCTGACCAGTTCATTTTCGCTGTATCGCGCGCCCAAAATGCCACAGCGCAGCACGGTTGCCAGCGGAATGTCCTGACGCAGGTTGTCGATCACCGAGAGCAGCGCAAGTGATTCGCGAATTTCCAAACGTCCAAAGGCGTCGGCTGACTGCTGCGCCCAACTTGGAATTCCCATTTGCTTTAGGACCGAAGCAACGTGCCGCGCGCTCTGATAGGCCGATCGAAGCAAGATACAGCAATCGCCAAAGCGGAGGGGTCGCTCGCGGTCGCCCTCTGGTACGCGCAAACCACCATCCATCAACGCCAGAATTCGTCCGCCCACCAACCGGGCTTCCCGTTCGATCGCTTTCCAATGGACGGGGTCATCGGGATCGACAAACTCGGATTCGGCCTCGTCGTCACTCTGCTCGGTACCAACCTTGCGCTCAAGGATGTGCAGTTCAATCGGCTCACCGCCCGCCACGCAGCTATCCGGTGGCTTCAACCGGGCATCGTCGTCGTAATCGATACCCCCGCATGCCGACGTCATCAGTGCCCCGAACAGCAGGTTCACCCCTTCAAGAATCGTCGGTGTGCTACGGTAGTTCTGCTGCAAGTGAATCCGATCGCCCAGCGCCGGATCGTCGTCCAACGATTGCGCCCGTGCCAAAAACATGTTCGGCTCAGCCAATCGAAATCGATAAATGCTCTGTTTGACATCGCCCACCGTAAACAGATTGCCATGACCAGCGCTGGCATTCTCATGACTGACCAACGAGAGTATCTTGGCCTGCAATGGATTGATGTCCTGAAACTCATCCACCAGCACATGTGCAAACCGACCACGAAGCTGCGACACCACCGGATTCTCAGCTTCACCTTCAAGCGTTTCGATGAGCAGGTCGTAGGCAAGCCGCTCAAGATCCGAAAAGTCCATCATTCCGATGTCGCGTTTGGCCAGTCGGTAGCGCTCGCGGTATCGACGAACCAGTTCGACAAGCGTTTCAACGTACGGCTGAATCGCTTCAACCCCCTGCCGCAATTCATCCCCCGTGAACCGGCAAAATCGCATCCTGAGGCGTTTCTGAAAAAGCGAACTTCGAACGAACGTATATGCCTTCAAACCCTGATCTCGTGCGGCTTTCTCCTCGGGGTCCGCATCTTTTGCTGTCGCTGGGGCACGTTTCGAGCTGAATTCAAACGCTTCGATTTCGCGTCGTACCGCATCGTATTCGCCAGCACTGCTTAACCGACCGCCCCAACTGTCGAGATATTCCTGGTACTCGACAACTTTCTGGCAATACGCCGCGCTCGCCGGCCAATTCGTGGGCAGCTCTTCGACAAGCTGTTGGCAATGTTCATGCTGACGCTGCAATTCACGTTTCAACGCTTCGACCGAATCGGATAGCACGCCATCAACCCGTTCGGGCGCAAAATCACCAGCATGATCGAGCCAAGCGTCCGGTTCGGGAATGCTCTCCAGGAAACCAGCCAGCTTCAATACAAACTGCTTGATCGCCGCATCCGAGCCCAACCCGTAGTCTTCGACCAATTCCCGAAAACTTTTCGTAAACGAATCATCACCTGCGTACAGTTGTTCGAACAATCCGTCGATCACATCATGACGAAGCAGCACGCCTTCGTCCTGACTCAACATCGGAGACATGGCATCGACACCCGCCCGGTGAAACCACCGGCGCACGATCGACATACAGAACGCATGCAGCGTCGAGATCTGCGCCGTGTCCACCAGATCAACCTGGGATTGCAATCGCTTATCATTCGGAGCGTTCGTTGCTTTGGCCCTTAGCGACTTGTGGATCCGCGACCGCATCTCCGCAGCCGCCGCATCCGTGAACGTCACCACCAATAGCTGATCCACGTCGCATCGAAATGGGTCGGGCGCATTTGCAACGATATACGCACATCGTTCGGCAAGGACAGCCGTCTTACCAGAACCCGCGGCGGCAGACACCAGCACATCGCGATCCACCGTCTCGATCGCGCGTCGCTGCTGGGTTGTCCAATCGATCGCCGGCATTACTTCTGTCCCTCAAGCTGCGTGAACACGGCGGACCGCTTCAACTTCGGCAAGTGGCGCAATTCCTGCTGACCGAACTCAAACCGGCACACCGAACGGAAATCGCACCACTCACACGGCGATGCGTTGCCTAAGCGGTACGGCAAAACTGAAACATCGCCATCGATGATTTGATCAGAGAGTTCGCCAAGTTTGTATCGGGTGTGAGCAAGAAGACGATCGAAGGACTGTGAGTTAGCTCCGTCACCTTTATCCACATTCCCAAGTTCGCCGTCCTTCTTTCGAAAGACGCTAAACAGCCTGGAGGCACCGGTTTCGGGCCCGTCACGCTCGAGCAAATCGATTTGGTCGAAATTCAAAATGCCGCGCGGCGCGGATTCGAGTCGCTTGTCATCGTCTGACGCATCGCTCGGGTGATCGACAGCTTCGTATTTCTGCATCAGGCTGACATAGAACGCCCCGAGAGGTTTGATAGGCCGCCCCGCCAGCGTAACGCCTCGATCGGCTAACACGAGCAGGTATCCCAATAGCTGCAATGACAGACCGTGATAGGCGCTCGCCAGATCCAACCGTTTGTTGCGGGTGCGTTTGTAATCCACGACCATGCCAACGCACTCGTCAGCCAACTCCGCAAGATCGACGCGATCAATCAACCCCCGTATGCGAACCAGGCGACCCTTGGGCGTGTTCAACTCCAACGGCGGCAAGCTGTCCGGATCGTTTGAAAATCCGAACTTCTTTTCAACCGCCCGCGGCGCAAAATTTCCGGACGAGGTGACCCGTTGTTGGTGTTTGACGATGGGGGCCAAGTCGGCTGAACTTCGCGCCAATTGATAAGCATCCCTGGCAGTCGTATGCCCAGCCAACTCCGCCCAGTCATCGGTTATACCCTTAACGATGGACTCCAACCGTGGCAACACGTCGGTTTCTTCGATGTCTGCGAATGATTCCTGTCCCTTGATGCACCCTTCGATGAATTCTTCCAGAACCGCGTGTTGCACGGTGCCAAGATCTGTCACTTTCAAGCTTGCATCACGCCGTTCGTTAAGCTTCAATCCGTACTTGGCGAATCGCTGGAATGGACAGGCCGCGAACGTTTCCAATTCAGACACGCTCGCCACCCAGTTTCGACCCAATAACGCATTGACCGAAGCGTCTCCCAGCACCGCGATATTCTTGTACTCAAGCGACGACAGCGCCGAAAGAACCCGTCGATCGGTTGCAAACGACGAGCGGGCCAACATGTACAAATCGTTCCAATTGGTCCGCACGTTGGCGTCATCTCGTCCGGCATCCGGACGGTGGCGCATCTCATTGGCGAGTGCCATCGATAGGTCTTCAACATTCATCACCGACCACATCGCCCGATGACGAAACGCGTTTCCGTACGGATGCACCTGCATCGCTGGTAGCAAATCAGTGAGCGTCTCAACATAAGAAGAAGGTCGCAGCGGTTTGCCATCGGCGTTGCTGTTGGAATAGGTAATGAGGAGTTTTTGCGAAGGCCTGGTCAACGCCACGTAGACAAGCAGCTTCTCATCGAGGATTGATTGTCTGCTCGTGACGCCCAGGGTGATTCCGCTACGATCCAATGCGTCGCGATCGTCGTCGTTGACGATGGGGTTTTCGCTGGACACGAGCGGGAACGTGCCTTCGTTGAATCCGAGTAGGATGACGGTTTTGAGTTCTGGATGGCGGCTGCGTTCGATCGAACCGACCAACACTTGGTCGACAGTTGGCGGGACGAGGCCCAACGTCAGCTGCGCCAAACCGGCTTCGATGACTGCCCGCAATTCGCCGATGGAATGCGTTTCATCGGCTAGTACATTTTCAAAATCGTCCAGGAAAGTCTCGATCGCAACCCAGACCTGCCGGTGTTCTGCCGCCCGGGCGACTTGGCCGTCTTGTTCCGACCGTTCTGCCCAAGCTTCAACTTGATCGGCGACGCCCATGCTGTCCAATACTTTGCGGATGGCACCGCACCATGTCGAACCATTGGCCGATCTACGCAACTTGATCAGCGATTCCAAACCCGACACGATCGCAAGACGTGCCCTATTCAATCTCTTGAGCGCGGCTTTCGATTGCGCGGTTGCCACATGATTCGGGTCCCGCTGCGGAGCGAATTCCCAGTCGCCGTCACACCACAACTGCTGACCTGCAACACCGCACGCCAGGATGTAATTTTCAAGCTCGTCGCATTGGTCTTCATCAAGTCCAGTCAAACCAGACTTAACTAGCAACCGCGCCGACTCCACCGAAAAATCCTCTGCAACCACGCCAATAATCGCACGAAGGAACTCAACCATACCGTGGTGCGCAATCGTTCGTCTGCGATCAATGAAGAACGGAATGCCACGATCAGCCAATGCCGACGCCAGCAGATCATGGTACGGATCGAGGTCCCGCACGATGATGGCGATGTCGCGGTATCGACAGGCACCTTCGTCGGACGCCACCAGACTGCATACCTGCGCGACTGCGAATTCCACTTCGGATCGGTGATCGTCAAGGCTGGCGATGTGGATGTCGCGAATCTTGTCTGAAGCATCACCGATCAGCTGACCGTAATGGATGGCCCGCTCGAGGTTCGCAAGATCGGGCGACTGGCTGAATCGTCGCGGCGTGTCGTCGTTCAATAGCACCGGGGCGGAAACGTTAACCCCGCTCGATTCAAGCGCACGCTTCAACCTCAAGTAAGTGCGATGCGGTTTGGCAAAAATTCCATGTTGCGTTGCGTTTCCCGATGTCTGCGCATTTTCAACGCATGTCGGGTCCATCACCATGGTGATCTCAAGGTCTGCCGCCTGCGTTGCAACCGCCGTCAGCAGTTTCACCTGAGAACCCGTGAACCCCGCGAAACCATCCACCCAAATGACAGCCCCCTCCAACCGCTGTTCCCGAACCAGCTGCTCGGACGCGATCTTCAAATACTGCGTCGGATCGAAATGGTCGTCCCCGAGAAATTCGATGTAAGCCGAGTAGATCGCGCTGAGGTCGGAGAACTTCGCTTCACGCTGCGGATCGTCTGCAAACCCGTCGGACAAATTCATCAACTCATCCGGTTCGATCGCTTCCTCGATGAACTCGCCCAGCGTCTGACCGAGTCGCTCAAAGAAACCCGTCAGCCGCTCGGTGCGTCGGTAGTAACGAAGCTTGGGCGACAAGCGCGCGACGATGCGCCGCAGAACCATGATGCGTGCGGTGGCAGAGAGTGCTTCTTTTTGTTCATGTCCGGTGTTGCTCAGCACCCGCTGGGCCAAACGCGTGAAGCTGAGGACTTGGGCGCGGGATACTGCGGTGATCGGCGGCGCAAGAATCAACCGCTCCATCTGCATGCTGGCCTGCTCGGGAACCAGCATCACCAAAGGCGGCCCATCGACTGGCGACGCTTGAACTTGTTGGCGGATGGACGACAGACAGTGGTGCGTCTTACCAGTGCCAGCCCGCCCGATGACAAAGCGTACGGACATGACCGACTTCTATCCCGCCGACAGTCCCCGGTCAAGATGGCGATCAATCGTCATCGTGTTCACGGCGCTCGGCTTCCCTTTGAAGCCAGTACATCCGCCACGATAGACGAAATTTCCGCCACGTCCCGCTAACAAAAAAGACGGTCAGAATGAAAAAGGGAAGACCCCACAACAAGAACCGTGGCGCGGTCTCGTTGATCGTAAATCCGATCATCAGGGCGCTGATTCCTGCACTGATCAGTGTCAGGAAAATGTCGCCGACGGGCCAATGGATCACCTGAGGCTGAACGATCCCCCGCCGGCTTCCCGAACGTGCGTCGTACTGCTGACCGCATTCGGGACACCGCCCAATCATGGGGCGGGTCTTTAAGTTGTAGCAGCACTTGGAACAGAAGAGCGAGCGATCAATGCCCCTCGCTTGGAATATTTCCTGGCCAATTTTTGCCATCAACGTCGCCTAGCTGCCAGGGTTGTCTTGATGAGTGTCATCTTCTTCCGAGTCTGTGTCCTCGTTCTCCTCCGAGTATTTTGTCGACTTCTTCGGCGATTCGGGCACATCGTCTTTCTCCGGTTGCGCCGAAGGCTCACGTTTGGCTGGCTCATTCAATCTTGCGATGGCTTTGTCCAACTTCACAAAATCAGGGGCGGCAGACTCCATCGGCAACATCTTAACCACACCGTCGCCCGGATCATGATCGACGTCGATGGTTTCGACCATCCGCGAACACCATGCAGCCCGATCCAACTCCCCCTCTTCCGTCAACTTCTTGCGCCACTCCGTGAAAAACTGCCGTCGGATGAACGCAACCGTGGCTTGTGCTTCGACGCTCTCGTCTGCATCAGAGATGCGCCGGACAACCGTTTGCTCGAGATTCAGCAGCAATGCCACGCCAGCCGTATACGCCTGATCTTTCTTCACGATCGTGCGACATTGCATCAACCGCGTGTACAAGTTCACACCATAGGGCACACTGATGGGCTCGAGCGTACGCGGCCATAGTTGCAAAGCGCCCGCCAAGTTGCCTCGAGCCGCATAAAGATACCCCTGCCATAGCTGAGCCGCGGCAGACACTTCCTTGCGCTCGTCCTTCAAGAGAATCGAGAGCTGGTTCGCAGCTTCCCGCATTGCTTCTTTGCGGGCGTCTTCAGTGGTTTCAACCTTAGGCCACATTGACCTGAAGACATCATGCATGACGCGAAGCCCACTTAGATTCTTCGCCCGAGTTGAATCGTAGGCATCCGGCAACTCACCGGATTTGAGGACCTTCGCCCACAGCCCCTCCGCATCATCAAGAAGAATCTGCGCGGACGACAGTGCCGCCTCAATCTGGTCCCGATCGTCCTTCTTGTCCGCCCGCAACAACACGCGCGAAACCGAACCACTGATTTGCCGACTCAAAATCCAATTCGCCGATGCCAGCTTGACGTCAAATTTTTCAAGTTCACTTTGCGCCTCTGTCTCACGCGCTGCCCATCGTTCGAGCAAACCAACGTCTGGTAGCGGCTTGCTGTCCGATGAAAGCACCCATTGGACTGAGCGCGGAGACGCCGTACCACCATCTTGATCAGGCGAGAGAAACGCAGTTGTCAGGCACAGCAAGCCTGCAATGAAAGCGTGTGACATTCAAAACCACCTTTTGATTTAAGGCCAGTAAGGGCCCGTCGTGTCGATCCAAACCGCTTTTGATATCGGCATAGTTCGGTCTTGGGTACCGCCACGGTTATCCGATTCAGCTTAAGGATGTGCCAGGTGATCGTCCATTGAAACGCGAACCTGCAACTTGAGTGTGCTATGAGCAAGTGGTAGCCCATCGAACTTCGTTGACTCACCCGAATCAAACTACTAAAATGTTTCGTTGCAAGATTTTGGCCTTTACCTCGACTTCAAATTGACCATCCTTGGCCACTCAATCTTGGCGAGTCTTTGAAACCATCCGGTCCAAGACGCCTTGAGCGGGCGAGATTTCGAGTAACCTAACGAAACATGACCGACACACCAGCCAACATTGAACTGCCGGAAGTGGAGGCCACGCACCCGAGGGGCAAGATCGCCAAGGACCCCATTTTGGGACGAACCGATGCTGCGCTCATTTGGGCATGGGCGGCATCATTGGGTGTTCACATGATCTTGTTCACGATCATGATCGCGCTGCCGTGGATTCAGGAGACGATCGGGGGGACGAAATCACCACGGGTGGCCACCACCGACCTGCACGACGCTCCCAAGCGCATGAAATTCGCGATGACGCCAATGGAATCACCGTTCGCGAAGATGCAGCGCAATCAGAAAAAACCTTCGCGCATTTCACCCGATCAACAAGGCGCGCTTCGTGAATTGTCGACAAGCAATCAGTCCGATTTGTCGATCGTCGGCATCGGGACCGGCGGCGGCGAGTTTTCAAAATATGGTTTAAACATGGGCGGTGGACACGCAGGTCCACAGTTCTTCGGGTTGGGTGGCGAAGCCCGCAGCGCCCGTCGGATCATTTACGTGGTGGATCGCTCGGGTTCGATGATCGGCGTCTTTGAAGACCTGCGCAAGGAACTGAAGCGTTCGATTGACGGGTTGCGCAAGAGTCAAAAGTACCACGTCGTGTTCTACAGCACCGATCCCCCGATGGAAGCACCGCCGAGTCGCTTGGTCAACGCGATCCGAGCCAGCAAGACCCGCACGTTTGATTTTATCGATCAAGTCAATCCCGAAGGCATGACCCAACCCATCGAAGCCATGCGTCGCGCCTTTCGACTCAAACCGGATTTGATCTACTTTCTAAGTGACGGCGACATCCCCGAGGCTGAACTGCTCAAAGAGAATCTCGCCCAGTGGAATCGCGATGAGAGCGTTCGGATTTTCACGATTTCGTACGTCAGTGCGGCTGGTCGCCATCTGCTCGAAGAAATCGCCCGCGAGCACAACGGTCAATTCCGTTTTGTCTCCGAATATGAATTGGACGGTTAAGTTGCGTCGGCTCATGCCAACATCAAAGCGACAGTACATCACCAATGCGGCGTGGTTGCTCGCGATGGTGTGCGCCGTTGCGAACGCCCATGCGGATACGATGGTCGTGCGGGGCAAAACTGTGACCGACATTCAAATCGTGGGCTACTCCGAAGGCATGATCGAGTACAGCACCGCCCAGGGCGACTATGACCACTTTTCAATTCTCGACGTTGACTCGATGGAAGTGGACAGCATCAAAAGGGTCGCAAAACTCAATGCAGCCGAGGACTACGTCAAGAGCGACGAACCGCGCAAATCGATTGATGCGTACGAGTCCGCCCTGCTGAGTGCACGTGGCTTTTGGAGTGATCTGGTCCGAGCCCGACTGGTGCAAGCCGCCGACGACGCCCGATCTTTCGAGAAAGCGACGCGAAATTGGTCAAAGATTGCCCATCGCGATGCCGTTACCGCGTCGTGGTTGCTGCCCAGAAATCTCCCGTCACAACCAACGCATGCCACCCGTCGCATCCTTAAGCGATTGGAGCGCGCGATCGAACGGTCGGCTACCTTGACCGAGCGGACGCTATTGGAAACGCTGCGGTTTTCAACGTTGGAGTCCATGGATGATCCCGCAGCGCGGGTGCTGGCCGCACCACTGATGGGGTTGATCGTCAAGACGAAGGTATTCGCACCGCGTACAATTGATGCATTCACCAATGCTGGCGACTTGCTCATTCGAAACGCTGATCAAGCCCATGTGCAGCAACAAGTCGAAAAGGCCATTATTGAAATGCCGCAGGCCTTGCTGCCGCAAATTCTGCTATTGAAGTCTCGCGTCCAATTGGCCAGCGCCGTCACGCCGGAGGAATATCTGGCGGCTGCTCTTCCAGCGATGCGGGTCGTGATTCATTTTCCGAAACATCCGCTCGCGGGCGACGGACTCATCCTGGCCGCCCGTGCTCACGAAGCGTCGGGTCGGGCGTCACAGGCCAAGCGATTGCTCCAAGCGTGTATTGCCACCGATCAAGCAACCGCAAAAACCAAAGATGAAGCCGCAAACTTACTCAAACGACTGACCCTGGCGCCCGAACAATCCCTTGATGAATCGTCATAGAGAGTCAACAGCACATGAATTCAAACGAATCCCCTCAATTGCTATCGTATCGCTCCACACTCAAAAGCGTCGGGCTTGTCGCGGTGCTGGTCGTCGCGGTCACCCTCAGCTTTGCCACGCAGTCCTTTGCTGCGGACGGTGACACTGAATCCGTGGGAGCCGTCAGCCGCATCTTCGATCATTTCGTCAAACGCGGCGGATACATCACCTGGTTCATTTTGATCCCGATGTCCTTGGCGACCATCGCATTGATCGTCGAACACAGCATCTCGATTCGCCGGGAGCGCATTCTCCCCGCGCGCACGATCGAACGCATCCAGGACAAACTTGAATCACGCAAATTCGTCGACGGTTTGCGTTACACCGAGACCGATCCAAGCGTCATCGCCATCGCAATCAACAGCGGGTTGCACCAAGCCGAGAACGGCTACTCCGCGATGCACGGAGCCATGCTCGATTCCGTCGAACAGCAAGCCGACCGCATGATGCGCAAAATCGAATACCTCAACGTCATCGGAAACGTCAGCCCGATGGTCGGTTTGTTTGGAACGGTATACGGCATGATCCGGCTGTTCGCATCGATCCGCGAAGCCGGTGGCATTCCCGAACCGGCCCGCATCGCAGACGATATCTCAATCGCACTGGTCACGACATTCTGGGGATTGATGGTGGCGATTCCGGCGTTGACGTTGTTCGCGTTCTTTAGGAATCGAATCGACGAACTGACCACCGAATGCGCGAACAAAGCCGACAAACTCATCAGCATCTTCGAGCCGTCGGCCAACCCACCCATATCGCAACCCGTTGCTCAAGGACCACCGAGGGCGGCTTCTGTACCTCAGCAGACACCCACCGCATAATCGAAACGGGATCAAGGTAAATGTTGCGTAAGCGCCAAAAATCGAGCATCACATTCAACATGGCCCCCATGATTGACGTGGTCTTCTTGTTGATCATTTTCTTCATGCTCGTCAGTACGTTCGCGTCGGCAGAAAACATCCCGATGGAGCTGCCGAAACCGGAACGAAGCTTGGCTGAAAACGTCAAGATTGTGGACCGGGTGGTGATCAACTGCCGGAGCGTGCCATCGGCCAAAGAGGGCGAACCCGGAAGCTTCTTGTATAGCATCGGCCCCAATCGCCCGGAGTCACTGGATTCGATTTCCAACCGTTTGGCAGCCGCCCACGCAGCAAACCCGAAACTCAAAGTCATCATCCGCGCCGACAAGCGTCTGCGATACGAACATGTCCGCGCCGTTATGTCGATTGTGGCTGAGAACGAAATCGAAGACATGTCGCTCGTGGCCCACGTTGCGGGATTGGATGAGTAGATGCGAAGTCGCGGCCCTCGAAATCGATTGCAGCAGATGATGGACGGCACACCCCGTTCGCAGCGCTATCGTCGCAAGCGTAAAGGGAATTCGCCGCTGGTCCTCAACCTCGCTCCCATGATCGACGTGACGTTTCTGCTCTTGATTTTCTTTTCGGTGACCACGACGTTTCGCCGGGCCGAAGGGTTTTTGGCGGCCAAACTTCCTCGCGACGCAGGGCGGCCAACGGTGGCAATGCCGATCACGCCGATCATCGTTCGAATCGAACCCGCCGACGTTGGTTTGGGCGGATACCAACTACGCGTCGATCACTTTACCAACGCTCCGGCGACGGCCGGCGAACTGGTGGGTTTCCTCAGGGAAATTCACGAGCAACCGGGCTTCAATGAAGAGACGCCCGTGGTCCTTGCCGCAACGCCCGACGTCGCCTGGGATCATGTGGTTGCGTGCTGGAATGCGGCGCTACGTGCGAACTGCAAGAACATCTCGTTTGGACGGCAATAGCAAACATGCGACGGCACACTTCAATTCGAATTGCCATCTTACCATGCGTTGTGTTTGGCATAATGCTAGCAACACCCGGTGCGCGGGCTGCTGATGCCGAATCCGATCGATTCTCAAACGAAGATTTTCATGCCGGGTTATTGAATTACGACCTGCGCGACCTGCTCAGCCTGCACATGATGCAGTTGCCCGGTTCGGATGAACTGCCGCAATTGCTCCTGCGCCGGAAGATGCATTTGCTCGTCTATCAAAGTGCCCTCTCCGAAACCAAGGAACGCCGCGAAGCACTGGCAGCCGCCAACGAAATTCTCGCCGAGATCATCCGCAACCATGCAACCGACGATCGAGCGATCGAATGGCAAATTGCACTGGCTCGCTCCCTGATTTACGAACAGGCTGAACCGCACTTTTCAAGCATCTTATATCGCGGTGGAACGTCCGAGGATCGGCGCGTTTTGAAGGACTTGATGGAACAGTCGTTCGGCGTATTGACGCGCCTGCTCAAATTCCTCGACGACGAATACGCTCGAATCGATGTACTCTCGATCAGCCAATACGAGCGTCTCGAAGACAAGGGATACATCGCTCAACTCGAGTCGGCTATTCCGCAAGCACAGTACATGCTGCTCTGGTCAAAGTTCTACATGGCACTCGCGCTCCAACGTTCCGATCCGCAGCGCCGGCTCCTGCTTGACGAAGTCATCGTGCAATTGGCCAAAGAGACGACCCTGCTACGCGACAAGCATGAAAACAGTCACGTGCAAGCGCAATCGCTTCTCCTGGCGGGGATGGCCTACCGGCGCGTGGCTGACTACTCCTCTGCAAAACGCTATTTCCGAGACGCCGTCGAAGTCGTGGGGCGGATTACCAACACCCAAGAGCAAGCCGACCTGCAATGGGTCGTCACCCTGGGCATGGTCGAAAACATCCGCGCCCTGCGCGATGACGGTGATTTTGAAAACGCTCGGGACTTGTTGGAAGAATTACGCCGTCGTTTTGCGAGAACCCATCGCACCGATTTTGGTCGCAAACTATTGTTGGCCATCCTCGAAAGCAGCATTCTCCAAGCCACCGATTCGCCAAACCGCCAGGCGGGCGATTCCTTGTTGGCGAGCCGTTTAACCGATCGCGCAGCCGCACCACTCATTCGCCTCGCAGACGACAGCCTGGAACAACGGGCCGACGTTTACGCGGCGATTTTCGATCAGATCAAAGCCGTTCCCGATCCCAGCCTGCTTCATCCGTTCCAACAAAGCGCCTTGATTGCAGGATACATCGCTGAAGCAGCGCGACTCCGCCAACTTGGGTCCGAGGACTCCGCGTCTGACCAAACCCGCCGTCTCGACGAAGAGGCGATGGCCAACCTCGATCGTGCCATCGAATCTGCCACCCGATTGCTGAAAGAACGGGGAGGCATCGACGATGAATTGTCCTGCGAGGCGCTCTTCAATTTAGCCGTCGCGGAATACCACAAGGGATTGCAACTCGCTGCGACGCAGGATTTTTCGCGCGTTGCGCAGGAGTGCCCCAAGTTTGCCCGATCGCTTTCGGCTGCGATCTATGCGGTTGAAATCATCACGCAACTGGCAGAAGACCCGTCGCTTCGAGGTCGCGCTGAAGTGCATGTCGCTGCAGTTCAAGCCCTTCAAATCCTCGTCGACGGTTTCCCCGAATCAGACTCGGCGAAGTACTGGCTCTTTTTTCTCGCCCAAGCACTCGAAGATGCCGAACATTTCGAGGATGCCGCGACGCGGTACGACAATGTGGATCGAACGCATCCCCACTACATCACCGCTCAATTCCGCGCGATCAAGTGTCAGATCCTGGCACTGCAGGGAGGCATCGCCCGAGGTGAGATCGAGATTGCCGAGTTGCGCCGAAGGGCTGGCAGCGCCCGCCGCGCCGTCGCCCGCTTCGTGAAAACGGCGCGCAAAGGCGATCCCGATCGTGCAAAAGAATTCCTCGCGCAAGCCGATGTTCTCATTGGTGAAATGAGTGTCCTTAAGGGCGTCGATCAGCATGAGGAAGCCATCGAATTGCTCGATGATTTTGAAACCAAGCATGCCGACTCACTCGATCTGATGGGCCGCGTACTACGCGTCAGGATCATTGCATTTGAATCTACCGGACGGTTGCAAGACGCCCAGCATGCCGTCCCAAAATTCGCAGCCATTGCACCCGACGAAGCTGGCATGACCCTCCAGAACCTGCTCGATTCCATCCGCATCGAAATCGCAGAGCTTCGCGAGAGCGGCCAACAGTCGGAAGCTGACCGGAAAGCTGATGCCGCCCTTCTCTTCGCCCAACAAATTTTCGATACCGCTTCAGCGCAAGATGTATCTGAAACAAGTATGTATCGCTTACGGGTCCAACTCGCAGAAGCCCACCTCGAAGCGGGTCGATACGAAAAGTCATTCTTGCTCTTTAAAGAAGCCGAAGACATCGACATCACCCATTACGAAGACGGCAAAGCGCACGACCCACGCGTGGTATTGGGCAAGGCAAAATCGCTCATGATGCAGAAAAAGCATGGCGAAGCACTGCAATTGTTCAATCGATTGTTTGTCGAATCGCCGGCTGACGCGCCGCATCGTTTTGAAGCGCTGCTCGGTGACCTGCAATGTCGAACCGCACTGGGCGAAGACGCGGCTGCGATCATCGGCGTGATCGATCAGCACCGCTTCCTCAGCCCCAGCCTGGGTAGCGAATCGATCAAAAAGAAAATCCTTGCTGTCAAAGCACAAAATGAAAAGCGCCTGGGTCGAAAGTGATAGCTCACTTGAAGGCCTCTCATCGATTGACGTCGTGAATCCCCCTTCGTACACTCCGCTCGAATACGTGAATTTCGGACGGTTGCTGGATTCAACAGCCACGGGAATATCGAAACGATGCTGATTACCCGAGACAATTCGTCGCTACTATTGATCGACGTGCAAACGCGGTTGCTCCCTCAGATTCATGAGGCCGAGTCGATGGTCGCAACAAATGCGTTCTTGTTGAAAGCGGCGCATCTGTTCGGCGTGCCAATTGTCGCGACCGTGCAGTATGTCGCTGGACTTGGCCCGACCCATCCGCAATTGCAGGACATCCTTAGCGGATGGGACATCGAGCCAATCGAAAAGGCAACGTTCAGCGCCCTTCAAGACGAAACCTGCAAACAGAAGATGACGTCGCTCAACCGTTCGCATGTCGTGGTGGTTGGGATCGAATCACACGTTTGTGTTCAACAGTCGGTGCTCGATCTGGTCGAGGCTGGGTTTCGACCCGTCGTGGTTCGTGATGCCATTTCGAGTCGCAGCGTAACCGATCTGGAAACATCAATCCGACGGATGGAGGCAGCCGGTGCAGTCGTAACGACGGCTGAGTCCTTGGCGTTTGGCTGGTGCAGAGAATCGGGAACGCCAGAATTCAAAGAAATGCTTGGGTACGTCAAGGACCTGGATGCGGCCAAGCAAAATGCCAGCAACCAAAACTGCGAATTCGCAAAATGACCGGGTTCGACGACAGCGGCGAATGGGAACCCGAAGACTGGGGGGCTGACAAGGACGATGACGTCGAAGAATTGGCCTGCCCCAGTTGCGGCGCTTCGGTCTACGAGGAAACGCAGCAATGCCCTCACTGCGGCGACTGGATCACCCCGTTGGCCGCTTCTGCTCGAACACCGACCTGGATTCGCGTGGTCGGAGGCATCGTCCTTTTGTGCTTTCTCTATGCGGTGATCGCTGGTATCGTCCGCACTTTCTGGTAAATAAACACTGACTGGATCAGGATTCACCGCACCCGCTCAGGCAGACGAACCCCCAAACGGCATGGCAAAGAAGAAATCCCCAAATTCATCGTCCGCTACAGCGAGTCCTCGCCCGACCGGTCGGCAAGCAGGGAACGAGCCGTTGGAACTTCTGCCAGCCACCGTTCCCGGGTCTCAATTGGAGCGCTGGGGGCCCATCGCCCTGATCGCCGCCCTGGTGTTCATCGCCTACCTTCCAACGATCGATAACGAATTCGTCAGTTGGGATGATGATCATTACATCTTCGACAACCGCCAAGTCAGCGAACCGGACGGCCTAAAGAGTATCTGGTTTGACGTGTTCCACTATTCAAACGAGCGCTTTCGACGCAGCGACAACGAAAGTCGCGTGAGCCATCAGTATTACCCCATCGTTTTTACAACGCATTGGTTCGAATACCGGTTGTTTGGCGGGGATGACAGCAAAACCAAGAAGGATCGTCACGGAGGCGGAAAACAGTACAAGCGCGCGTACACGATTCGCGAACTGATTGACGCCGGAAAGATGAGCCCAGCTGGCTACCACGTTACCAACACTGTGCTGCACATGGTTAACGTGATGGTGATGATCATGTTGTTTCGCGCGATGGGCTTGTCATCGTGGGTGGCGTGGGCTGCAACGATATTGTTCGCGCTGCACCCAATGCAAGTCGCGTCCGTGGCATGGACGGCCGAACGCAAGAACATCCTTTCGCTGATGTTTTATATGCTCAGCATGATCTCCTACATCAATCTGCGCCGCAGTGGCAGTTCGTGGCGATATGTTTTGACGGTCATATTCTTCCAAGCCGCCCTGTTCAGCAAAACCGTGGCGCTGACCCTTCCGGTAACCTTGTTCTTTACGGACCGTTTGCTGGAAAGACGATGGGAGCCCAAGCTTATCGTGCAAAGTCTCGTGCGAATGCTTCCGCTCTTGGCGCTGGCAGCCATCTCGGCTTGGACCACGATAAACGTCGAAGATCGCAACCGAACGATCCCGCTTGAGGATGGCGATCGCCCATTCATTCCGTGCGCGTCGCTGTTGTTCTACGTCGGCAAGATGCTGCTTCCGATAGGCCAATCGCCAATCTATCGATTGTGGGATCCCGACCCGGGGAGCCTCCTGTGGTTTGTCCCGATCATAATTGTTCTTGGATTGGCCACCGCGATCATACTGTACCGCAAGAAGCTGGGACCGCACTTCATATGGGCCGTGCTGATGTACTGCGTGATCATGGGCCCGATGCTGGGATTCAAGAACATCAACTATTTCCAGTTCGCGTTCGTTGCTGATCATTACTTCTACCACGGAGCATTGGGATTATCTCTCCTGCTCGGGCTATCATTCGATGCGCTACGTCGCTGGAAAAGACTAGGAGACCAGGGCACCTTCAGGATTACCGGAGTCGTGTTGCTATTGGCGTTCGCGTGCATGCTGCGCACATCCAAATACTCCAACGTATGGCAAACCGCCGACTCTTTCTGGGAGCGGACGCTTGCAATCAATCCCGACTGCTGGCCCGGGCACTACAACGTCTCCAACGCGCGAGCGCGAGAAGCTGCGACAACCAAAGACCCGGAAGAAAAGAAGAAGAAATATGATCTCGCGATCGCCGGTTATAAAGAAGTCGCACGAATCCACAAAAAGATCGTCCAACCGATTAACCAGTGGATCAAGATTTGTGAGGTGCAAAGGGACTGGGAATGTGTGCTGGAAGGCGCCCTGGCAGGCGCCGATCGATTTCCGCATATTCCTGATTACTGTCTAAAGGCAGCGATGGCATATGCCAATCTTGGCGATGCAGAGAACGCTGAACTTTGGTACAAGAAGGCCATCAGCGTCGCTCAGAAATGGAAAAAACCAAAAATCGTCATCAATGCTTGCTTGGAACTTGGCTCGTTTGAGGCAAGTCGTGGGCGCAAGGACGAAGCCGCCAAATATTTCGTCAAAGCTGCCCAAGTAGCGCAAGGGATCGCCAATTCTTACGAGAGCAGTCGACCTTGTGTTGCCCGAGACTGGTACGGTTACGCTCGGCAATATTTGTCCCAAGCGCCACGTACGCCCGCAAATTCAAGACAAATCCAAAAGATGGGCGAAAACTTGAATTCAAAGCACGCCGAAACTTCCAAAGAGTGCGAGAAAAACTAGGCAGTCCCCCCTGCGTGCCACCGCCCTACCGGTGATTTTCAAATTCGAGCGGGCCAGAAATCTCACCGTACTTGTTGTCACACAGATTTGAGCGATGCCGAATCTTCACCAGCCCGCGCGATAACCGCCACGTAAACCGTAGCCACATTCCCACGGCGCAGAACTTTCGCGCATTCACGGACCGTCGCGCCGGTCGTCATGATGTCGTCAACGATACACACCCGGCCGCCCGCCACCAGACAGCCCCTCGACAGTCGAAACTTGCCGCGAACATTTTCAAGCCGCGCCGGTCCCGACATTCCCACCTGTGACGGGCCACCCTGGATTCGGTCCAACAGCGGCGCGTACGGAATTGATGTATATTTCGACACCAGCCGGGCGAGCCCTTCCGCCGGATGAAAACCTTGCCTGGAGCCTTGAAGATTTCGGCGCAATCGATGCTGCCAGCACGTCGGCACCGGGACCAAAACGTCGATTTGTTCAAAGTGATCCGACTGAATGATCTCTCGCGCGAGGCTCCGAGCCAGAAACACTTCCAGATTCTCATACCCGTTGTATTTGAATCGTCGAAACATCTCGGCGAAACCGTCAACGTAGGCAGCCGTCCGATAAACATGGGCAAAGGGCCGCCCTTCTAACCGACACGTTCCACACCCTTCCGGCGAAAGCTCAAACGGAGCGACCGTAGACCCGCAACCGGGGCAATGCGCCAACCGCATCGCGCTGCCAATCGCCGCCGTGCAGCTTTCGCACAATTCATCCGCCGCTTGGTCGGACGACTGCCCGCATCCATGACATGAAGGTGGCCAAATCGTGTCCAACATTAGCTTAGAGACCTGCCTCAGCGGTCGCTCGAATCGTTGCAATCCCTGCAGGAACGAATTCATGAAACATTCACATGATGGGTGTTGTCGCAAAAATCCACAGCGCGCATATAATAGGCCAATCATGTTAACTATTCACCAACCAAATCAGTCTATGGCGGGCCGAACCTTTCTCGCCGGGCTTATCGTCTGCCTATGTTGGAACTCCAATCACGCATTCGGTCAATTTGGACCGACCAAGGTGGTGACCGCCAAGGTCGTACGTCAACCGATGCAAATGACGCTCACGTTGGTCGGAACGGTCGGGCCCAAGACACGAAGCTTGATCGGCAGCGAGGTGGCCGGCCTCGTCGAATCCATGCCGGCACGACAGGGGAACCTCGTCGCCAAAGGTGATTTGCTTTGCAAACTCGGGCAAGACATGCTCGGTGCGGAGTTGGAAAGCGCCCAGGCCAAACTTAAATCGCTCGAATCTCAATTGCTCGAACTTCAGAACGGGACCCGAGCGGAGGACCTGACTCGAATCAAAGCCAACCTCGACTCGGCGGCTGCCCGTGCCGATCGATGGTCGTTTGAACTCGATCGTATCCGGCGATTGAAGGGTGTCGACTTCGCCAATCAGCGCGAATACCAGGATGCCCTGGCCGAGCATTTGGCCGCAGTTGGTGTTCAACAAGCAGCCCAAGCCGAATACGACAAAGCGGTGGCAGGTCCGCGTGCAGAAGTGCTTGCCCAAGCCACGCACGAGGTGTCGCAGCAGCGGGCGATCGTCAAGCGAGCGACACTGGATTTCGAGAAAGCACGAATCCGCGCCCCGTACGATGGCTTCGTCGTCGCACGTCATGCCGAAGTTGGCAATTGGCTACAAGTCGGCGGTCCTGTTGTTGAGTTGGCCAACACATCCTCCGTGTTGGTTCGCGTCGATGCGCCGGAGTCCGTGGTGCCCTTTGCAAAAATTGGCGCAAAGGTGGCGGTGCAGATTGACGCCTTGAAGAAACGATACGAAGGCCACATCAAGCACGTGATTCCACAAGCGGATGAGGCGGCGCGGACGTTTCCGGTCGAAGTCGAAGTGGCCAATCCCGATTACGAACTCAAGTCAGGGATGTTCGCGCGGGTCACTGTCCCAGCGGGCGAGGAGCGAATGGCAACGGTTGTACGCAAAGACGCCCTTATCGAGAGTGATGGCTCGATCTTTGTGGCCATGGTCGTGGACGCCGAGAAAGGGAAGATGGCCATCCCGGTGCCTGTGACGCTTGGCGCCGACCGAGGGGATATGATCACGATCACATCCAACAACCTTCCGCCCGACGCCACCGTCGTCGTTTATGGCAACGAGCGCCTGACGTATCCACAACCCGTCGTCCCTGTCGAATCGAAAGAAGACGTCACCACCGCGGGCGGGCACGGGCCGGATTCAAATCCCGAAGACAAAAACACAGGCACCGGCAGTTAGCGAATTGACCCATGAATATCATCCGTTTCGCGATTGAGAATCCAGTCAAGGTGACGGCCGGGGTGATCTTGCTGCTCATGTTTGGGTTGCTGAGTTTCTTCGCAATCCCCGTCCAGCTAACGCCGGATGTCGATCAGCCGCGCATCACCGTCACAACGCGCTGGGCCGGCGCGAGTCCACAGGAAATCGAAAACGAGATCATCGATCGCCAAGAGCAAAAACTCAAGAGCGTGACCGATCTCAAGAAAATGACGTCGTCGTCCAAACGCGGCGAAGGTGTGGTCACGCTCGAATTCAACGTCGGCGTTGACAAAAACGGCGCTCTACAAGACACAATCGAGAAGATCAATCAGGTCGGATCTTACCCCGAAGAAGTCGATCGCCCCGAAACCAAAGCCGCCGACGCCGCCCTCGATTCGCCCATCTCGTGGCTGATGTTTCGAGCAGACGTCGATGACATTTCGTCAATGCGTGACTTTGTCGATGACAACGTTCGCCCGCTCTTGGAACGTGTACCCGGTGTGGCGGCGGTAGACATCTACGGTGGTCGCGAGCGAGAGGTGCGCGTCATCGTCGATGCGGCGAAAATGGTAGCGCGGCGCATCGGTTTCAGCGAACTTGAACGGGCCCTGCGCACCCAAAACGAAAACCGATCAGCCGGCACGATTTCGCAGTCGAAGCGTGAATACACCTATCGAACGATCGGCGAGTTCCGTACCGTCGAAGACGTAGCCAGCACTGTCATCAAATACGATTCAGGCGGCCCCATCCTGGTGGGCGACATCGCCAAGATCGAGATGACCAACCAGAAGCAGTATTCCTTCGTGCGATCCAAGGGCGAATACGTGCTGGCCATGCCGGTCCGTCGCGAATCGGGTGCCAACGTCATGACGACGATGGCCGCCCTCAAAGAGCAGATCAAGTACATCAACGAAACGGTCCTCGCGCCGCGTCAATCGAACATGAAAGTCACGATGAGTTACGACGAGACCGAATACATCGAATCGTCGATCAGTCTCGTGATGAGCAACATTTTCTTTGGCGGCTTGCTGGCGACGGTCGTCTTGTTGATTTTCCTCCGCAGCGGCAGCGCCACCATGATCGTGGCGATGACCATTCCGATTTCGGTCATCGGTGCTTTCCTGATGGTCACCGTCCTGAGTCGAAACCTCAACGTCATTATGCTAGCCGGCATGGCATTTGCGGTAGGCATGGTGGTGGACAACGCCGTCGTCGTACTTGAGAACATCTATCGCCATCGAGAAGCGGGACTTTCCCGACACGATGCCGCCCTGAAGGGTACTTCCGAAGTGTGGGGGGCAATTCTTGCAAGCACCCTGACCACGATTGCCGTCTTTCTCCCCGTTATTTTCATGCAAGAGGAAGCCGGCGAACTGTTCGCTGATATCGCGATTGCAATTTCGACGGCGGTTGCTCTCTCATTGATTATCTCGGTGACGGTTATCCCAACCACAGCAGCTCGAACTCTACGGGCATCGAAAGCCAAACATGCGGGAACAGATTCCGACAAGGTTTCTGGGGTCGGCGCTTCGATTGCGGGCATTGTCGAGAGGATCAATCGGCGAACGTCCACGCGATTGGCGGTTGTCGGCGGTTTGACTGCCGTTGCGCTGATCGGAAGTTACCTTCTCGTGCCGCCCGCGAGCTACCTACCCAACGGCAATCGCAACTTGATTTTCGGCGGCCTGCAACTTCCCCCAGGATATTCGCTCGACGAACTGCGCCGCATCGGCGACATCATCGAAGCCGACGCACGCCCGCTCTGGGAAGCCGAAGCTGGCACCTCAGCGGCGAATGATTTGCCCAAGGTTCCAATGCAGATCGGCGACCGCCAAACCGGCACAACACTGATGGTGCAAGCCCCGCCCATTGATAATTTCTTTTTCGTGTCGTTCGCTGGCGGCGCATTCGCCGGATGCAGCAGCAAGGAACCCGAAGTCGTCACACCGTTGGCCCAGGTTCTCAACCTCGCGGCTTGGAAGATCCCTGCAATTCGATGCTATTTCGGTCAGTCTGCATTGTTCGGCAATTCGCTGGCGGGCGGAAACATCATCGAGATGGAGATGCGGTGCGACAACGAAGACGACCTCATGCGTGCGGCCAAGGCGTTCATGCCCAAGACCATGGAAATAGGCATGCACGCCCAAACGACACCGTCGGCGTTTGACCTCGGACGACCCGAATACCAAGCCACCATCGACCGGATGAGGGCTGCTGACGTTGGCCTAACCGTTTCCGACATTGGCTTCGCACTCGAAGCGTGCGTTGAAGGCGCTTTCGCTGGCAGTTTCCGACACAAGGGCGATGAAATTGATTTGGTCATCAAAGTGGACGGCGCCGAAGGACGAGCCCTTCAGGAAATCGCCGAAATCCCAATCTATACACCCAGTGGCAACGTCATTCCACTTAGTTCGGTGGTCAATTTCGATCTACGATTTGAACCGCAGGAAATCGCCCACAGCGAGTCCATGAAGTCAATCAAGTTCAGCCTTACGCCGCTACAGGGCGTCGCGCTCGAGGCTGCGATGAATCGGATTCAAAACGAATTGATCGCACCCATGCGCGCCGACGGCACCATCAGCAGAGATGTCATCGTCACCATGGAAGGGAACGCCGACAAGCTCGTTCAGACGCGGCGCGCACTGGTTGGCTCCTATCAGGGACTGCTGACAAAACCCAGCCTGTTTGGGATGGGGCCCGTCACGACACTGATACTGATAGCCACCGCGCTCATCGTATTCGGGGCAATCGCGGGACGCATGCGTTCAAGAACTGCGATGTTAACTGTTCCGATGATGCTGATCGCCGCCCTGATCCTGGTTACCTTTGTTTGGAATCCGGACTTGGCGCTCGAACTTCTTCAATCGCGCGGCATCCTCGCAGCTGTCGTCACTTACCTCTTGATGGCCGCCCTGTTTGAATCGTTCGCATACCCGCTGGTCATCATGCTGTCGGTTCCGCTTGCAACCGTTGGAGGATTCGCCGGACTCGCAATCGTTCATTGGGCCACCGCCCGCGATCCCGTTTCACCGTTGCAGGAACTGGACGTTCTAACGATGCTCGGCTTCATCATTCTCATTGGCATCGTCGTCAACAACGCGATCCTGATCGTCCACCAATCGCTCAACAACATGCGCGAGGGACAAGAACCGCAAGCCGCCATCAGCCACAGCGTCGCGACACGTGTACGTCCCATCTTCATGACCGCGCTAACGAGTATCGGCGGGATGCTTCCGCTGGTGATCATGCCGGGATCGGGTAGCGAGTTATATCGCGGGCTGGGCAGCGTCTTGGTCGGTGGTTTGCTGGTGGCGACAGTCTTCACGCTATTTGTCATCCCCGCGATGTTCTCGCTGTTCGTCGATCTGCGGTCGCTACTGACGCCATCAACCAGCGAGAATCTCGAACGGCTCGGCACTACACCAGCCCCGCAGCCAGCATTCGCCAAAGCCACCGGCGCTCACGAACCCGCGACAGGTGTACGCACTTAATAACTCACCCAAAACTCACATCGTCGTAACCGAAACGCCCTGACTCCTGCGACGGTGGCAGATGCCCTACTCGTTTGAGTTGACTCGCAGATCGCAGATATTCTGCTATTATCGCGTTTTGAATTGGCGATTCACGCACTTGGAACCAAGGGATTTCTCCAATGGCAGACAACGACAGTTTCGGCGCAAAGTCCGTCGTATCAACTCCTCTGGGACAACGAACCATCCATCGACTTGATTCGCTCAAGGATCTGGGCGATCTGTCGACGATCCCCTACTGCATCAAAGTCTTGCTGGAAGCATGCCTGCGGACGTGCGATGGGTTCGTCGTCACCGAGGACTCGGTCCGCGCTTTGGCTGCATACAACGCGTTGAAGGTCGGCGAAGTAGAGATCCCCTTCAAACCGGGCCGCGTCGTGCTTCAGGACTTCACCGGAGTCCCCGCCGTTGTTGACCTCGCGGCGATGCGTTCGGCAATGGTCCGCATGACTGGCGACAAATCGTCGGCAAGCAAAGTAAACCCCCTCGTCAAGTGCGACCTGGTCATCGATCACTCCGTCCAGGTAGACGCATTCGCCAACGCAATGGCGTTAACGATCAACGGTGAGCGGGAATTCGAGCGCAACCAAGAGCGGTACGAATTCCTCAAATGGGGCCAACAAGCGTTCGACAACTTCTCGGTTGTCCCGCCGGCCACCGGCATCGTTCATCAGGTGAACCTCGAATACCTCGCTTCCGTCGTC
>BQJS01000004.1 GCA_021604825.1 Phycisphaerae bacterium
ATCGTCGTGCTCATCATGCCAACCGCACAGAATCCCCCACCGGTAGTCCCACCATTGTTGGACCCATCGGAACCGTCGCCGTTGTCTCCGCCTTGATCGTCGCCACCCTGATCGTCGCCCCCTTGTCCGGATCCATCCTGACCGGAACCGTCCTGGCCACCATCATCCCCGCCGTCGCCATTGTCCCCACCATCTCCACCGTTTCCGCTGTCGCCACCATCACCGCCATCGGTCGAACCATCATCACCGGTTCCGCCGTCATCACCGCCACCATCATCCGTACCGCCGTCGCCAGTTCCGCCGTCATCCGTACCACCATCGTCGGTACCGCCATCGCCGGATCCACCACCCCCGCCGCCAGTACCGCCGCCACCACCAGTCGAAGCTGCGGTCACAGTCAGTGTGAGCGGCAATGCATTTGAACCATTGTTTTGTCCTGCAAACCCGTTACCGATGCTGTACTCGTTGTACGAATCAGGATTGTTTGAAAACACCAATGAGGCACCGGCTGCGGCGGCCATGTCCGGCGAAAGCAATCCGGCATTGCGAAAGATGTAAAACTCGTGAACGCCCTCAGCGTCAGCCCGAATCTCAAACGTTCCCAACACCAGATCGGTGACCGCATCATTGATGGAAGTCGCCGGGCCGCTTGCAAATCCGGCAACGTACGAAAGGCCACCAACGGTTCCAGTTACGCCACTGTTTCCAAAGCCATTCGCGGGCGTGGTGGAGGCCACGAACAACGCGTCATTCTCCACCCGATCAGGCGTTTCCGTCGTACCGCTGTGATTCTGGGCAGCACCGGTCAGCGAGAATCCGTAACCACCCAGCCCAGCATTGGCCGCAGCATCGGCATCCTGCGTCCAAAGCACATTGACGATCACCGAGTCACCAACTTCCACCGAGGCGTTGACCGGATCACCCGATGCAAACTCGATCGAAAGTTGAGACGCTCGCGCGGTTGTCGCACAGCACAGTCCAAGAATCGTCAGAACCGCCAGTAGATTTCGCGCATTTGGTTGGTTTTGCACAGATCAACGCCTCCAGAAAATGAAACCCTCAATCGAAAGTTTCCAATACACATTCCACGTAAGAATTCTTCTCAATCTATCGACAGACAATTTGCCGTGGTTGTACTGGATACGTAGAGGAATCATTCGCCCCCAGTCCACCAAGTGGCCAGCCCATTATCGGAACACCCCACATGGGATCATAGACCCTCGTAGGCAGGATTTCTGTCGAAAATCCAAAGCGCCCAACGCGGCAGGTTCGCCCCAAAATGCATCCAGCCCTCAGAAACGGGCTGCTGTAATGAAGATTGCGGCACTTTGCCGTGCGAAAAACTGGAAATTCAAAACATTTCTCGAATATCGCGCCCCTGAACCGATCTACCAATATCCGCCCTTGGCTGGAACGAACTACGCTGGCACGAGTGAGCGGAGCAAGAAGACCTTGAGGCGATTTGAAGCATGTCGTGACCCTGTTATGCTTATCCCGCAACAGAACACCTCAGGTATCGCAATTTCCAACGGAGTTTAACCCCAGAGTGCTTGGCATATTCGCATTGACCATTTTCTGCAGCGCGTGCCTTCTTTTTCTCGTCCAGCCAATGGTCGGCAAGATGGTGCTTCCGTATCTTGGGGGTACACCCGCCGTCTGGAATACGTGCATGGTATTCTTCCAAGCACTCTTGCTGGCTGGCTATGCGTACGTGCATGGATCGGTAAAGTGGTTTGGCGTGCGCAAGCAAGCCGCATTCCACCTGCTGCTGCTACTCGCGCCGCTTGTTGTGCTGCCCATCACAATCGACACACAGTCGGTCCCCACAGAAATGGATAATCCTGTCGGTTGGTTGCTCCTTCGGCTGCTTTTGGGCGCCGGACTCCCCTTCTTTGTTATTTCAACGAGCGCACCGCTTCTGCAAATGTGGTTCGCAGAAACAAGTCACCGCTCGGCCAAGGACCCTTATTTTTTATACGCCGCCAGCAACTTCGGAAGCATGATTGCCCTGCTGGGTTATCCCATTCTCGTCGAACCGGCATTCGCCCTCGATGACCAGCGGGAGCTTTGGAAATACGGATACATGCTGTTGATCGTATTGGCTTTCGCTTGCGCCGTAGTCATGTGGCGATCGCGTCCATCAGGCTCCCTCGATACGGATTCAGTCGAAAGCGGTGTTGACGAGAATTCCAGCGCCAGCGAACCAGTCACATCGTGGCGGCAGATACGCTGGGTGCTGCTGGCGTTCGTTCCGTCAAGTTTAATGCTTGGAGTGACAACACATGTCACCACGGAGATCGCACCAGTTCCGTTGTTATGGGTTGTGCCGCTGGCTCTTTATCTGTTCACGTTCGTGCTCGTGTTTGCGCAGAAACAGATCATTCCGCATCGAATCGTTTTGAAGTTGCTCCCTGTGTTCATCGTACCAACGGCTATCATGACCGTCAGGAACGAGGCTCAATTTGGCCTTATTCCATTACCATTTCATTTGATTACGTTCTTTCTCGTATCGATGGCCTGCCACGGTGAGATGGCCGCTGACCGCCCGTCCACGAAGGATCTAACCAAGTTCTACCTGCTCATGTCCGTTGGCGGAGTGTTGGGAGGCATCGCCAACTCGATCGTCTCGCCGATGGTTTTTAGCACGCTCGCAGAGTACCCGTTGGTGATGGTCATCGCGTGCTTCGCGCTGGCTTCCAAGCCCAAACTCGGAAAACCAGACAAACGAGTCGCCCAGGATTTCGGCTACGCTGTCGTGTTCGGGATTGTCATCGCGGCAATGCTGTTCTATATGTTGAAGGACAACACCGGCAATACGCGATCATTCAATCCCCTCGCATTGCTCGTGCCAGCCGCCATGTGTTGGGCGTGTACCAATCGACCGATACGTTACGCGTTCATGGTGGCGTCGATGGTAACGGTGTCGCTGATCTGTTTCGAAATGAAGTCCGATCGCTCATTGCACATGGGCCGAAACTTCTACGGGACCAAGCGGGTTGTCGTCGATCCAAACAATACCGTACACACATTCATTCACGGCGCAACGGTCCATGGCGTTCAATTGCTCGCCGATGAATCAGCCCCCGTGCCTCGAACCTACTTCCACCCTGATGGGCCCGTCGGAGATGTCTTCGAACTGATCAATCGCAACAGCGATGCAAAGGAGATCGGCGTCATCGGATTGGGCGTCGGTTCGATGGCAAGCCCCGTCTATGCGAAGGCGTCCGACAGTTTCACGCTATACGAGATCGATCCAGCCGTCGCCCGCATCGCCAAGAATCCGGAGTTCTTTACTTTCCTGAAAGACTGCCCCGCGCAGACCAGGGTCGTACTGGGAGACGGCCGCCTCACCCTGGCCAATGCACCAGATCAACACTACGACGCTATCTTCCTGGATGCGTTCAGCTCGGACGCCGTGCCCACACACCTGCTCACCCGCGAGGCTATTAAACTCTACGAGTCGAAACTGAAAGATGGCGGTATCCTTACTTTCAACATGAGCAACCGGTATCTCGACTTCGCCCCTTTGCTCGCAGCCATGGCTGACGAAACGGGTTTCGAATGCGTCATGCGGAACGACGTCGTCCCACCACAGGTCGTGAAAAATACGGGTAGAGTTTCGTCCCGATTTATGGCCATGACGCAAGACAAGAACAACATTCGGCTATTAAAGGCGACTGGGAAATGGGATGACGTTGAATTGGAAGACGATCACCCGATCTGGACCGACAAGTATACGAACGTGTTCAGACTGCTCGATTGGGGGAACTGAGGATGTGTCATGCCACGCCCCCGGAAATCGGTTAAAAACCCAGTTACGCCCCGTACGACGGGCGATAATCTTTGGAGTATAAGAACGACTCTGTTGCGATTTCGGATCGGCCGAACCAAACCACGACCGATCGCGTAGCAACTTCTGGAATCCCTGAGTACCCTTTGACCATGAACGTTCAACAACTCCAATTCAGAATCGCTGTTTTGATTTGCGTGCCAGCGTTACTCGTCCAAACGAGCGGATGCCGTAACAAACCCAACGCGCGCGCCAAAGCACCGCGAACAGCGCTCAAGAACGCACCCGAGATCGACAACGTCATCATCATCTCGATCGACACCCTCCGAGCCGACCACCTGGGATGTTATGGCCACCCCTTCGTTAAGTCGCCCAACATCGACGCCTTTGCGAAGGAATCCGTTGTTTTTGAAAACCACATCAGCGCCGCGCCAACAACCCTTGCGTCACACACTTCGTTGATGACCGGCACCTACCCCCACACGCATGGCGGCGCGAGGAATCGTTACGTACTTGGCGACGAAAACGAGATGCTCGCAGAAGTCCTCTCAAAAAATGGTTTCGATTGCGCCGGCATCATCGGAGCGTTTCCACTCGACTCCGTCTTCAATTTTGACCAGGGCTTTGCCCATTACGACGCGACTTTCACAATCTCGCATGAGAAGGGTGTCGTGGATCAGCACCAACGCCTTGCGACTGACGTTACCGATGCCGCCATCCGCTGGCTCGACAAGCGCACAAAGAAAGAAAATGCCGACCGCGACCGTCTTTTCATGTTTGTTCATTACTTTGACGTACATTGGCCATACGAGGCTCCCTTCAAGTATCGCCGACTGTATGGCGAAAGTGGCTCGCGCAAGAAGGGCTCGATGGCCAACATCAAGATCGTCCGCAAGTTGCTCAGGGCCGCCGAGAATGACCCAGCGCAACTCGAGAAAGCAATGGCGTTTGCAAGGGCACTGGACAACGAATACGCGGCTGAGATTACTTACTGCGATGAGCACGTTGGTCGGCTACTGGACGACTTGAAGAAGCGCGGCATCTACGACAAGTCACTGATCATTCTCACGTCCGACCATGGCGAGACCATGCACGAGCATGACTTGTATTTTAGTCACGGGACAACCGTGTACGATTCAGAAGTCCATACGCCTCTCATCGTTCGGTTTCCGGGCCAATCCCATGCAGGCCGGCGCGTCTCGCAGGTCGTATCCAATGTCGATGTTGTCCCTACAATCTTACACCTGCTGAATCTACCGGGTATAAAACGAATGGAGGGCGTGAGTTTCGCTGGTGTTGTCGACGGCCCAATCCCCGAGCGATCACCAGTTTTTGCCGAAGCCACCCAACCGTGGTGGGATGAACGCTTTCACGACACGTCGGGTTGGGTCAATCAAAAGAAATTCCAATGCGTGCGCACCAATGCGTTCAAGTACGTCGCCCGAGACCCTGACCAAATATACGGCTTCTATGATCTAGAAGCCGATCGCGATGAGCAAAACAACCTGATCGACTCCAAGAACCCACAGCACATCAAACTCATCGCCAACATGAAGAAGCGACTCGCCGATTGGCAAATGCAAGCCGCCCCAATTCCAGCATTTGAAGACAAGTCGCCCGAAACACTCCAAAAAATGCACCATCTCGGCTACGCGGGTCCGGCAGATGACCTCATTGACGCGACCACGAATTAGGCACAGATGAAACCAAGAACAGACGCCATTCGATCGCAAAGGACAATTCTGTGGTTGATCATATTGACTGCGTTTGGGACTAGACTGTTCGCGTTATTTGCGTCAGCAGACATCGCCCCACTGTTCGATGAGAAGAACTACTTGCTCCGGGCTGAGCACCTTCTAAACGGCGATGGGTTTGTCGGATCTTACCAATCTTGGGTGCGGCATGATGAAAGCCCGTACATCGCTGATCTCCCCCAATACAAAGGCACCTATCAGCCCCCCTTCTACGCCGTTTTTGTCGCTGCGATCTTTTCGATCTCCGGCCACAGTGTGCTGGCGGTCAAGTTCGCGCAAACCGTCTTGGGGACGCTGACTGTCCTGATGGTTTATTGGATCGCCCGCTCATGGTTCAATCAAAAAGCGGGGCTGATCGCGGCTGCGTATTGCGCGGTGTACCCCAACCTCATCGCATTTACGCACTATCTGTGGACTGAAACGCTCTTTACTTTCCTGATTCTTCTCGCAATCGGATTTCTGACCACGCGCGAAGGCTTACCTTCAAGAAAGCGTTGCGTTGCGGCTGGCTGCACACTTGCGATCGCATCCCTAACGCGAGCGGCAATCCTATACTTTGCACCATTTCTGCTCGCGTGGCTCGTCGTATCACACGCAAGAGACCGAAGTCGAGCAATTGGTCGTTCAGCACTGGTCGGATTGGCACTGCTCGCAATACTTGCTCCGTGGATTGTTCGCAATTATCAAGTCCATGATGCACTCGTTCTGGTCGACACGAATGGGCCATACAATGTCTGGCGGGGCAATGCCGGTAAAAAAACTTTCAAGAGGCGACCACACGAGCCAAGCTTCAGTTACGACGCTCCGTTTCAATCTATCCCATTGCTGCCTGTAAGAGAAAACCGTGAACCAGAATTGATTGAGCTGGCCCGAAAGCAACACAACGTCAAGTGGCCGACAGACTTGCAGGTCACCGAGACCGCCAGCAAGGAGGCCATCAAAAGCATCAGGAGCGACTTGTCGTATTTCGCCTATGCGGGATGCATAAAGCTTATCGACATGTGGAATCCAACTTCGTTCTTGATTCGCCACTTCAGGCTCGGGCGATATGGCCCAGTCAACCCGACCATCCGACGCACCATCGAATGGTCGGCGATAATAACCTACGTCTGCGCGATGCTATTCGCGTTTCCTGGGCTTTTGTTGCATCTGCGGAACCGACACACTTGGTTGATCGTAATGATGGTAGGGTACTTTTGCGCCATCCACGCGATCGCATTCGGCCTCACCCGATTTCGGCTTCCGCTCATGCCGTTTATCATCATGTTGGCCGCCGCAGGGATCGCTGCGATGTTCGCCTCAAATGAAGACGACGAACCCAACGATGAAGGCGACATCGCCGATTCGTATGGGGGAGAGAGCTTAAGACATGAATAGTGCCACGAACTCGTTGTCGCAAGGTCGGCGTAACTGGCTTCGTTTGCTCGCCATGATCTGTTTGATGACGTGCTGCACGTTGGCATCATCTTGCAAGCAAACCAACAAGCAGAAATCCAGCCAGCCCAACGTCCTGTTCATCGTACTCGACACCACCCGCGCCGATCGACTCGGACTCTATGGCCACCATCGCCCGACCACACCGTTTCTCGACGAGTGGGCAAAGAAAGCACTCGTCTTTGAAGACTGCCTGTCCGCTTCCAGCACAACCGTCCCATCGCACGCCTCGATGTTCACCGGATTGCTGCCGTCGACCCATCTCACGGACAACAGCCATCCGACGTTAGACGACAAATACGAAACACTCGCCGAAATTCTGGGTAAAAGCGGATACCGATCGTTCTTGTTCTCAGCCAACCCGTTTGTCGCGGCTGACAATAACTTCGACCAAGGATTCGACGTCACCGAACACCCTTGGAGCGATCAACACATCACCAAGTCTGCCGACATTATCCGCGCCAAGATCGACCCAACCGACAAGAGCAGTGATCTTCCCCGCAAGTTTCAAAGCGGCCAAGTGGCGGATTGGGCAATTAAGGCCTGCGGTGAAGTAGCCGAAGGTGCGTTGACTTCGTGGTTGGATCGCAGCGAAAGCGATAAACCGTACTTCGCCTTCATCAACTACATGGAAGCCCACCGCCCGTTGCTGCCACCCAGGCGGATACGCGAAAAATTCATGACCAAAGCACAGATCGCGCGCTCGTACAAGACGGATGTGTCCTGGGCCCGCATGTGGGAATATGTGTTTGACCTCTTCGACTATCGCAGGGAAGAAGAAGAAGTCATCGACCTGACCTACGATGCCGCCATCGCCGAGCTTGACGAAATCCTCAAGAGCCTGCTGACAACGGTTGAGCAGCGCGGCGAACTCGACAACACGCTCGTCATCATCACAGCCGACCACGGCGAACATCTTTGCGAACACCACTTGCTTGACCATCAATACTCGCTCTATCAACCGCTGCTCAAGGTCCCCATGATCCTCTGGCACCCATCGCGCGTGACAGCTGGGCGTAATTCAGATCCGGTGGCCAACATCGACGTATTTCCAACCATCCTCGAGTTGGCTGATATCGCGAGTAAGCCCACTCCCAGCCAGCATGCTCGTTCCCTCATGCAAACAACAGCCCAACGCGTTCGACACTCGGATTACTTCTCGCCGCCAACGAGACAAATCAACGAGGCAAAGCGCATTCATCGCTCTTGGAATCCGAAACCCTTCCTGCGCAAATTGCGCGCGGTTGTAGATGGTAACTACAAGTTAATCTGGTCGTCAGACCAGGATCACGCGCTCTACGATCTAAGCACCGATCCCGGCGAAAAACACAATTTATTCAATAGGGAACCAGAAATCGCAACGGCAATCCTCGCGCAGATTATTCCCGCCGCCAAACGCGGCGCAGATGGCAGCCATGCCAGCAAGGAACCGCATTCCGCAGGCCATGCCCAACGGATGACAGCGCTTGGATACGCCGGCTCGGATGATTCTGACGTCAACACCACCGGAGTCGATACCAACGGCACCGAATGGCAGACTGAGAAATAAGGCGATTTAAGTGAAATTCCTTCGAGACCATAAACAATTCAAATTGCAAACCGTTTCAGTTCGACGATTTGCAGAACTATCGTCAATAATTGTCGCCCTATTGATGTGCTGTGGTTCATGTGACCGCACAAGCAAGCCAGACGATACGTCCGCGAATGGTCAATCACGCATTGATCATCTGAGAGGGCTTCCATATGCAGGCTCGGTGGAAGATGAAGCCCCTGAAATCGTCGGAGTGGTTTCTGTAGACGCCAGTCGCACAGAACCGGGATACAACCTGATCACGATCTGCAGATTATCCCAGGCCGTCCTCTTCGATTCGGCAGGTCAGGTTATCAAGTCATGGTTGTTTCCTTCGAGTCGCCGCTGGTCGCACAGCATTTTGACCCATTCAGGCGACTTGTATGCCATCGGCGTCGATCGTGCCAATCCACCACGCCGCAATGTGACTGCCGACATGCGATACCTTGCTCGCTTTAACTGGCAGGGCGAAGTGGTGGCGAAGCACAAAATACCGGCGCATCACGACCTCGAATTGCAGCCCGACGGCAACGTCATCGCGTTAACTTTCAACTCTCGAATTATCCCCGAGATCCACAAGACCATCACAACGCGCGACGACACAATCTCCGAGATCACACCCGACGGAAAGATCATTCATCGCATTTCCCTATACGACGCACTCACCAACGCCACCGACGGCTTTGAACTTCAAGAGGTCGCGCCCAAGAAATGGGGCCGTTCAAAGATTGTAGACTTGTTTCACGCCAACTCGATCCAAACCATGCGCCGCAAGGATCTTGCGAAGAAAAACCGCATCTTTGCACTGGGCAACATTCTCGTCTGCATCCGCCATCAAGACACCATCGCGATGATCGATCGCAAGTCTGGAAAAGCCATCTGGTCGTGGGGACAAGGCGAGATCTCTGGCCCGCATGACGCCGTCGTACTCGACAGCGGTAACATTCAGCTGTTCGATAACGGGCTGGGACGCGATTGGTCGCGCGTCATTGAACTCGACCCCAACACCAAGAAGATCGTGTGGGAGTATAAAGCCAAAAACCCAACCGATTTCTACACTGAAAGCCGCGGCTCGTCCCAACGTCTGCCCAATGGAAACACTCTCATCGCGGATTCCGAAAAAGGACGCACCTTCGAAATCACTCCGGATGGTGAAGTCGTATGGGATTACTTCAGTCCATTTTCTGATCAATCGGGAAAACGAAGCACGCTAAATCGTATCCGTCGATTCCCGATCGAATTCATCGAGAGAATTGAAAAAACTGTGGGCAAGTAGAAAACGTTTGCGGCTTCAATTCGATCACTAAGGCAACCGAACCGTTTCCAATTCCGCCGCAAACATCCCCAACGAATCATGCACAACAATATGGCCCCGTTCGATCGCATCGGCGCGAGGTGGCGAACGCAAGATCGTAACTTTGCGAATCCCTTTGCGGTACAACCGTCGGCGGAGTTCAGCATGCTCGCCCGGTGAGCGATCGAGAAATATCATCTGACTATCAAAACATCGCGACGCCTCCATCGGTATCCACCAGCTGTCCGCGATGATGACATCCTCAGCCTCCCGACTGATCGTCTCATTGAATCGTACACGGAATTCTTTCATCGCGCCCATCAACCGCACAGCATGAAGCTGGGCAACAATCGAAAGAACAACCAACAATCCAACAACGGCAACACCGATCGCGCCAGTACCGACCTTGCCCTTCCACCAACCAAAAACGTTGTGTGCCGCAATGACAGCCAGGATCGGATACAGAGTCAACAGATACCGACAACCCCAGTGAACTCCATTCGCATGAACTTCAGGCGACAGAAATGCATAAATCAATGCGTAGGCCAGAAGCATCCGCAAGACTACACGGATCATATGGTCAGCCGACGATGGGGCACCATTTGACGCACGCACGTTCCGCGCACCGACAAACGCCAACACCAAGAAGGGCGATGCCGCAAAAAGACTGTTGCTTGACAACAACCAAATCGGTGGACTGGCAGCTTTCATCTGAAAATACAGAACGATCGATCCACCGACGATTCCAAATGCCCCCCACAAGGGAAACGAACTCGCATCGGTTGACTCCGCGCCATCTGACCGTTTCACCAATTTTCGCAGCCACAGCACAAGCACCGGCACCGTAAACAAAATCGACCACGACAGTGACTCTCCGACATCCAAGAACAAATGGCGCACGACAAGCCATCGATTCATCAGAAACCCACCGCTTGCGACCGTTTCAGAATCGGTCGGCGCAAAATGATGCCCGATCGGGTTGCCCAACACCTTCCACTGAAACCACCACAACGGCACCAATGCAATCGCTGCGACAAATCCAAACAACACCCCGCGACGCCACTTGCGCGGTTCTGCAATCACCATCCCAACACCCATCACCGCCGCAAGCACATACAGATCGTCACGGAAATAAATCGATGCCGCGCAGGAAAGTCCCGAAAGCGCCGCCCACAAAGTGCGCGAGTCGCGCAGATGTAGCGCAAAGAACACCAATGCCCAACACGCCAACCCCGTCCCCGGTGTGTGTTCCCAAAATTCAACGCTGTAAAACCAAATCGGCGTCGCCAATCCGGCCAACACAATCGCCAGCGCCGGTGAAAACCTGAGTCCACGTTGCCCACCCGCGAGTATCGACGCCAGTTTCCAAACCGCTGCCAGCGTCAGCAATCCACCGGCCAACGGAATCACATAGAGGCCAGCCATCCCCCACGCGCGATACGGAAACGTCGAAATTAAAGGGAAAAATGGCGCAAACGTGCCGTACAACTTGCCGTCAATCACGTGACCAAATCGCGAGATCAGGGGGCTGTATTTGTACTCGGGATCGATTTTGGCGCCCGGCCAATCGATTGAATAGTCGGCGTAGTCGCTGCGAATGATGCTCTGCATCTGGATGAACTTGCAGCCATTGTCCACAATCCAGAAGCCATCTTTTGGCAACTGCGAGAGCGTCGCGACGTAGATACTTGCAACGAGTACGAGCGAACCGAGCGCGTACCAACGCGACGAAGCTCGATTTGATGATCGATGATCGACCGGTTCAGATTCGATGGGACGTGGTTCCATGCGGGACAATTGCATTCCGTCATACAGCGTGCGATTTAGCGATCTCTATACGGTTTTTTGGATTTGTACGTTTCAAGTCGGGCCGTGATCGCCCGCCGCAACGACAACTCATCTTGCGAGTTCCCCAGCGAATTGAGTGCTTGCCCGGCAGTAACCACCGCCTCATCAAACCGACCCAACTCTGCAAGGGCAGCCGCCTTCGCATCCAACAATGCGACGGTCGGTTGCTGAAGGGTAAGCGCTCCATTGACAATCGTCAGCGCTTCCTCGCCATTGCGCACCCGTGAATTTGTACTGGTCGAAAGCAGCCACGCCAAACGAAACTTCAATTCAACTTGACCAGGCAGCGCTTTCGTACCCTCCTCCAACACACGACGTGCCTCAGCGTGCCGATTCGTGGCGATCAGCGCGTCAGCCAACATCCTGTATACGGGTCGGCTTGCATCAAGTTCAATCGCACGCTTCAAACTCTTGATCCCGCTTCGCAATTCATGCTGGGCAAGCTTCAATTGCCCCAGTGTCTCGTGCACCAATGGCAACTCCGGCTCAATCTCGATCGCCTTGCTGCACGCGACTTCGGCTTCTTCAAACTTCTCCTGCTCGCCCAACGCTCTAGCCACTTTGCAGTACGACACAGCATGATTCTTCAATCCGGCGATATCTTCCGTGTGCAAGAGCGGCCAAAGCAGCACAACAGCCAGCACGCATCCAAACGACGCCAGCCACTTTCGCCCGACCAGCAGGCGCAACAGCTCATTGAACCCAAACGCAGCGTACAAAATCACGATCGGAACGATGGGAAGTCGAAATCGCGACGTCACAAAGAACGCCACGATGCCCACCATGTACGCCAGACCATAACCCCAAAGCGGAAATTGCCCGACGAGCCTACGCTTGCCAGAAAGCACAACGCCGACAAACGCAAACGGTATCAACATGCCAAAACTGAACGGCAGGAATCGAACGATGGGCGTGTATTTGTCGGTGAAGAAATACAAGTTGTACGGGTTGGGCACTTCAACGTCGTTCCAAAAGTACTGGAGCTTGTAGAGCATCAAGCGAAACGCATGCCCCGGATTGTCGCGCATGAACCGCAGTCCCGCCCGGTAATAAAAACCCGACACCTCGCCGGCTGACAGTTCCCGTCCCGAATGCGCCTGAGCGATCGCCGCCGCATCCTGCATTCCACCCCACCAATCGGGGCGCACGCCGGGCAGGACAGCCATCATCCCATCGGATTGCGGATTGTTGCCGATGTAAAAATTGAATCCACCGTTCGATGCAATCAGAACGGCTTCGCCACCTTTGACATAGTTGCGTACCGTCACCGGCAGAATCACCAAGGCGCACGCCCCGCCAAACGTTACCGCCCGCAGAACCCATGACCTCCACTGCTTCAAACCAAAAACAACGATGGGCCAACACGCCAGCACCGGCACAACCAGCAAGACGTTCGGACGGTTCAATGCCGACAATCCAAAACAAGCGCCCGCCATCGCCCAAGAAGCGTAACCCGGTCGATCCGTGCGAACCAAAATCCAAATGCCCAACAGATTCAGAAACACACTCAGCGGTTCGACCAGCAATTCACCATCAAAAAACACCGACACCCAATACGTCGCCGCGATCAGGCCGGACAGCAGCGCCACCCGCCGACGAAAATACCGATGGGCAATCGCATAGAGCAGCCCACAACTGCCCACCCCCATGATCGCCGCCAGAATACGCGGAATCACAAAATCCACGCCGACAATCGAATACAGAATCCCAAGCAACCAAGGATAAAGCGGTGCCCGCGGATAGACGCCTTCAAACAAACTGCGTCCTTCAGCGATGGCGGTGGCCCAATCCACGTGGAGCTTCGCGTCAATCGAAGGATGATCGAAAAATGGACTGGCTTGCAACTGATGGTTGTAGATCAAGCGAATGACCAGCCCCACAGCCATCACCGCTGCAAGCAAGATCCAATCAAGCCCCAACCACCGCCCATCACGCCCTTCGGCGCAGGGCTCTGAATCAGGCGTACTGGTAGGAGGAGTTGATGGCTCGGGAGAAGTCATGGGCAATCAGTGCAGGCCGGTGGCGATTCGTATGATGACAAGTGGTCCGAACATTTTCGTGTTCTGAACATTGTCAATCACCATGGCGTCAAGTGCAATCGCCGAATGGATTCCCGCCGAATCTTGCGACAGCTAGGCCTTGGCCACCGAATCGCCAAACACTGGCCCGCCCGCCAGCGCCGGACCCGTCTCACCATCCCCAATTTCGAGGACCACCAACGTCACGTCGTCACGGGGGTTCAACGATCCGGATTCGGCATCCAGCGACTCGGCAAACGAATGCACCAGTTCGTTGGCTGGCAGGTGGGCGATGTCGTGCAAGACATCGCGATAGTGGCAATATTCGTCAGCCCGCTCTTTCGACTCTGCGAAACCGAGTTCGACACCGTCGCTGTAGAGGATAATCTTCTCGCCCGGTCGCAATTCGACGGCCTGCGTCTCAAATTCCTGCTCGTCAAAAATGCCAAGCAATCCCCCGCCCGATTTCAATTCCGTCAGGGAACCGTCAGCCGAGCAATGGAACGGATACGGGTGGCCAGCTCGTGCGAACTGCAATTCGAGCGTCTTGATATTCAATAGCAAAAAGCCTGCCGTCACGAACTGACTATTGGGAAGGTGCTGCTCGACCAATTTGGAGTTGAGCATGCCCAGCGTTTGACCAGGCGAGTAAATCGTATACCCCTGATCGTGAACGTTCTTGGAGGTCACCGCGTTCTTGATAAACATCGTAAGGAGGCTCGCCGCCATCCCATGGCCAACGGCGTCGGCCACGTAGAACGCGACATGGTCCTCGTCCACGCGATAGATGTCGTAGATGTCACCGGAAACAAAAGTCGCTGGCCGATACATCGCCGCGAAATGCGCCCGCCCCACGTTCTCAACATGTTGCGGCAGGAACGCCGACTGCAACCGACCCGCCAACCGCATTTCCTGATCCACCTGGGCGAATTGCGTATTGAGTTGCTTGAACAACCGGTGCATGTTGGCCAAGTCATTCTCCATCGACTGGACCTTGTGCTGATACAACTCAATCGTCGCCAACCGCCCCTGCAATTCATCGAGCGAAATGTCGGCATCCGCATAGTCGATGCAATGGCCTTCACATAGACTTGCGATTCCTTCCGTACCACCCATGACGATCGTGGTCATCGCGCTCATATCCACGTGACGCACCAGATCATCAAACGGACCCCGCGCAGCAGCGGCTACGCCATCCGGCGCGGATACCAGCATTGCATCGAACGGATGATCCTTCGCCGACGCCAGCGCGGTTTCATAATCGGGGGAGACTTCAACCTGATGACCACGGGCGCAGAGTTTCGTCTCGACGTCTTGCGCAAGTCGCTGTGTGGGATCAACCAATAACAGATGCATGACAAGACCCTCGATTCGTTGCGCCGTATCGGATTGAACTTCGTGGACAATGCGGCGAAGGTGCCGACCACCCAGCGGGTTTTCGATTGGGCGAGACAGAGTCCCTGTCATGTCAGAATCGACAGATGCTCTACCAAGAATATACGGTTCAGAATGTGATTCGGCGGCTTATTGAACGTTGTTTAGGACGGTGTCTGGAAAATCGATCACGGTTCCTTCTTCGATTCCCAGATCCTTGAAGAGGCCAGCCCGCACTTCCAAGGCGTAGCGATACGGAGCGTCCGAATACGTGTTGCGATCATCGAACGGAGCCATCGTTTTGATGGTGACAATTGATCGATCAGAATTGACGAACGCGATATCGAGCGGTACCGGCACGTTCCGCATCCAAAACCCGTACCGCGTGTCTCGATCGGACTTGAAGACAAACAACATCCCCGGATGGCGACCATCGGGTAGCGATTCGAGTCGCTGCGCTTCAACTTCCATGAAACCCAAGGCCCGCTCGTTATCGGTCTTTGCAATCCACGACGAAAAAGTCTGCTCGCCAATCAACACATCGGCTTGCTCCATCTCGTCAAAGCGGGTGGGATCGTCCGCCCCTTCCGGCGTGCAACCAACCACGCCCACAAACAGACCCGTTCCAAGCAGGAACGCGCCCATCAATCGATATCGCTTTGGTTGAGAAGTGTGCATGGACGTTCTCGCTAACTACCCAGCCTGCATCTCTTTGATCTTCTCGGCGATCAACTGCCGGACAACCTTGGGGTCGGCTTTCCCGCCAGAAACCTGCATGACCTTGCCCGTCAGGAACCCGGGAGCCGCTTTCGCCTTCTTCGGATTGCTTAAAGCATCCTGAACAGCCCCATCGTTTTCCTTGAACACCTGTTCAACCCAAGTGGACATCTGCCCGACGTCCTGCACCTGAACAAGGTTGCGGTCCTTGGCCATCTGCTCGAAATCGATTTCACCCGCGTCGTCTTCCATCGCTTCCAAAAGCAACCGCTCACCCGCCGAGGCGTTGACCACACCGTCTTCAACCATACGCACCAACTGCTGCCAATGGTCCGCATTCGACAACACCGCGCTGACCGTCAACTCCCGATCATTGGCAGCTTTCTTCGCCGCCCCCAACATCAGCGACGTCATCCGCTTAGCCAGTTTCTTATCGCCATCGATCGCGGCATCAAACAAATCGGCATCACCGCGATCCGCAACGATCAAATCAGCATCGCCCGGCGACAACCCAAAATCCGCGACCAATCGATCGCGCCGAATCGTTGGTGATTCCGGCAAGTCCGCACGCACCGAGTCAACCCAGTCAGCCGCCGTCGTCACCGGCATCAAATCAGGATCAGGAAAATATCGATAATCGTGGGCGGCTTCCTTGCTGCGCTGATACTCGGTCATCTGCTTATCGGCATTCCAACCGCGGTTTTCGTTGGACACTTTGCCGAAGACGTAATTCTCATCTGCGACCCAATCTTGCACCTGCCGCTTGGACTCATACTCAATCGCATCTCGAACCGCCCGGAAGCTGTTGAGATTCTTGACCTCGGCGATCGGCGTACGAAAGACCTCGCCACCCCGCGTGATCTCGACGTTGATGTTGGGCTCAAAGCGCATGTGCCCCTTTTGCATGCTGGCTTCGCTCACGCCGAGATACACCGCCAACTTCTGCAGACCCGTGCAAAAATCAAACGCGTCCTGCGCTGTTTCGATGTCCGGTTCGGTCACAATTTCCAACAGCGGCGTTCCGGTTCGATTCAAATCGACCAGCGAACAACCGGGCACGTCATGCAGATTCTTGCCCGCATCCTCTTCAAGATGCGCCCGGCGAATTCGAATGCGCTTCGATTCGCCACCATCCGCGTCGATATCGCAGTACCCCTCGTAACCAAGTGGCAGATCGTATTGACTCACCTGGTAGTTCTTGGGAAGGTCGGGATAGTAGTAACTCTTGCGGTCCCACTTGGTGTATGCCGCAATCTTGCAATTCATCGCCAGGGCAAATCGTACCGAAGCCTCATATGCCGCTCGATTCATCACCGGCAGCGCCCCGGGCAATCCCAAACAAACCGGGCACGTTCGACTGTTCGGCTCGGCACCGAATTCCAGCGCGCACCCGCAGAACAGCTTGGTTCGCGTCGCCAACTGCACGTGAATCTCAAGCCCTACAATCGTCTTGGTTGTCAGACCGGCGACCAAAATCAAACCCTTTCCAAACCGCACCGCAGCGGCTGCGACTTGCTTGTAACCGATGTTCTACGCTAGATTATCAGCGGGGCAGGGGGAATCAGCAAATTCATGGCCGCGATGGGCCAATATACCCTTCAAGACACCCGCAGTTTAAGGCGACACACCTTATTATCCCTTTGCTGCATTATTACTTGACTGCATGACTTCTTTACTTCATGGCAACCATTATGGAACCTTTCAAAACCGTATCAACCGTCGAACGACTCGTGCGCAACGGAATCGTCACCGCAATGGTGATCGGTTTTGCCGGGTGGTCGTTCTATGACGGCTACGTGGGCTATCCCAACGACAACCTCGAACAAGCCAAGCTCGAATTGCCCGCCGAACAACAGCACACAGCCACAATCAACGAGCGCGTCACTGAAGAAGTCGCCGACACCTTCAAAAAGGGAATCAACGTCAAGGAAATCTCCGACGCATTCGGTCCACCCGCGTGGCAGGGCGACACTGGTGGACCCCGCGAGAAGGCTGTCTGGTTTGGCCGCGGTGGCTCGCTCATCGCTCGCGTGGACAAAATCGGAATCGCCCGCAACTTCGAATGGAAATCTGGCAAGCACAAAGAAACTGACCTGTGGCTTCAAAAACTCATGGGGCTCGTTCTCGCGCCGTTTGGGTTGTACATGCTGTTTCGCCTGATCGCGATGTCTACCCGAGGCGCCGAATTTTCAGAGGAAGGATTGAAGCCGTCTGGCCAAGCGTTGATTCCGTTTGACGCGATGACCGGGTGGGATGCAGAAACATACAAGGATCGAGGACAGATCACCCTCGATTACGAAACGTCAAACGGCAAAGGCCAATACGTACTAGACGATTACAAACTCGCCGCCTTTAAAACAATCGTCAACGAAATCAGCAAACGCAAAGGCTTCGACAACCCCATCAAAACGGACGAAACCACCACAGAGGCTCAAGCATAACGTGCCACTGCTCTGTGAGCAGTGCTTTACACAGGCACCCTAAAACATCCACACTGCTCACAGAGCAGTGGCACAATTTTGCCGCGTTTGCACGATCAATGCGGTTCCGTCATGTGCATCGCATTGAGCGCTTCGATCAACACATCTTCACCCAACACGCCCTGCTCAAGCGCCACCTCGCGCACCGTTCGGCCCGTCGCAAACGCCTCTTTCGCGATCATCGCAGACTTGTCATAACCAATGTGCGGCACCAGGCTCGTACACATCGCCAGCGATTGCTCCACCATCGACGCGCAACGTTCCTTATCCGCTTCGATGCCCGACACACAGCGATCCGCAAACACCCGCGCCGCACTGGCCAACAACCGAATCGATTCCAACAAGTTGTGAGCCATCATCGGCATCATCACGTTCAGCTCATAATGCCCATCGCGACATCCCATCGTGATCGCCGCATCGTTGCCAATCACCTGAGCAGCCACCATCACCACCATCTCGCTCATCACCGGATTGACCTTGCCCGGCATGATGCTGCTACCCGGTTGCGTCTCCGGCACGCGAATTTCGCCAATCCCACAACGCGGTCCGCTCGATAGCATCCGAATATCGTTGGCCACCTTGCTCATCGAAACCGCGATCGTCCGCAATTGTCCGCTGGCTTCGCAAACCCCATCCTTCGATGCCTGCGCTTCAAAATGATTCTCAGCTTCCACAAAAGCGATACCGGTGTCGCCGGCGATGCGCTCGCTGACCGTCGATCCAAATGCCGGATGCGTGTTGATCCCCGTCCCGACAGCCGTCCCTCCGATCGCAAGCTCTGCCAGCGCTTTTATCGCCTTCTGCGCACGCTTCACACTGAGACTCAATTGCGCCGCATATCCGCTGAACTCCTGCCCCAATCGAATCGGCGTCGCATCCTGCAAATGCGTGCGACCAATCTTCACCGTCTCATCAAACGCCGTCGCCTTCCGCCCCAACTCCTGCGCCAACTGTTGAAGCGCCGGTATCAAATCATTCTTAATCGCCTCAGCCGCCGCAACGTGGATCGCCGTCGGGATCACATCGTTCGACGACTGCCCCATGTTCACATGGTCGTTCGGATGCACCGGGTCACGACTGCCAATCGTCCCACCAGACAGTTCAATCGCCCGGTTGGAAATCACCTCGTTGGTATTCATGTTGGTGCTGGTACCCGAACCGGTCTGATACACGTCCAACACAAAATGTCGATCAAGCTTGCCCGCGATCACCTCTTCCGCCGCCTGCACGATCAGATTCATACGCTTCGCATCGAGTCGCCCCAACTCATGATTGGTCTGAGCAGCCGCCCGCTTGATCAGCCCCATCGCCCGGATGAACGCTCGGCCAAACCGGTACCCGCTGATGGGGAAATTCTCCACCGCCCGCTGGGTTTGTGCGCCCCAATAGGCGTCATTGGGGACCGTCATCTCGCCCATGCTGTCTTTCTCGATACGCGTATCGCTCATCGCCTGGCTCCAAAGTTGTTGCCCATAGATCATGTCGCTGACCATGGATCGATCAAATCAACGGTCCATGTTGATACATCCTCCGTAAACCCGCAACCCCACTCCGAATCGCATTTCGAATGAATCTTCAGACCGCCCCATCTTGCTGGCCCGCGCGACTTCTGCTCCAATTCACCCTCGCCCCGGTCGATATAACCGGATCGGCTTACCGTCAGCCAACCAAAGACTCCTGCGGCGCAACGGACGCTTCTGAGCAAACCAACAAGCATGCCCATCATTCGCGCCAATCAACTTCGCAAATCCTTCCCGACGCCCAACGGTACGCTCAAGCATGCCGTCGATGGCGTCAGTTTCGAGATCGAAGCCGGAACAATCTACGGATTGCTCGGACCCAACGGGGCAGGCAAGACGACGACATTACGGATGCTCGGCGGGCTCATCGCCCCCACGTCCGGCGAAGCCATCATCGATGGACACAACGTTGGCGAGAACCCCTTCGCGGTCAAACACTGCATCGGATTCCTGACGGCCAACACCGGGCTGTACCAACGCCTGTCACCGCGAGAAATTCTGAGCTACTTTGCCCGACTCTACGGCATGCATCCCGAACGAATCGCCGATCGCGTGACCCACCTGATCGATTGGTTGGACATGCACTCGTTCGCCGACCTGCGCTGCGGAGCGCTATCAACCGGACAAAAACAACGAACCAGCATCGCCCGAGCGCTGATCGGCGACCCGATCGTATTGATCATGGATGAGCCAACACTGGGACTCGACGTCCTCAGCAACCGCATCATCCTGGATTTCATCCGAAGGGAACACGAACACGGCAAGACCATCATCCTGTCCACCCACTACCTTGATGAAGCCGAATCCCTCTGCGATCGAGTCGGTCTGATGCACGGCGGAAAACTGATGGCCGAAGGCACCATGGAAGAATTACAAAATGCTACCGGTGAAGAAAAACTCAGCGCCATCTTCCTGAAACTGTTCGGCGAAGCGCAAGGCGAAGACCAAAACGGACGACTGTTGGCCTGAGAAGTCATTGGGGAACCATGCTGAACCGGCGAATCATCACGATCTACACCAAGGAGCTCACCGAACTCCTGCGCGATCGCCGAACCCTCATCGCCATGATCGTCGTCCCCATCGCCCTCTACCCACTCTTGATCATCGGTTCCGTTCACCTGCTAAGCGTCCAAGACGGCGAACGCAAAACCGAGCGGATGACCATCGGCATTCAATACGACCCCCAATACCCCGAACAACAGCAGCCAGCCACGCGGTACCTCGGTCGTCAACTGCAAGCGGCTAAACGAATCATCCGCGAGAACCGTGACAGCGAGACCGATGATGTCGTCTCTAACGGCATTGAAAGCATTGATCGTATGGATGTTGTCGTCGTTGACGATGTCAGCCACGCCGTCGAAATGGGCGCATGCCATGTCGGTGTGCTATTCTCAATCGACGAAAACGACCGCCAACATCCCGCACAACACACTGTCACCATCAAGTACGACAAAGCCGAACTGCGCAGCGAGTCAGCCGCCGTCCGCCTGCGCGAAGTATTCGACCTGCTCTCGCGAAGTCTGACCGAAGAAATCTTGGAGCAGGAAAACCTCCCGCTCTGGATTCTCGACCCCATCCACGTCAGCACCGAAAACGTCGCCACCCCGCAAAAGGTCGGCGGCATGGTGCTCGGGAGCATCGTCCCGCTCGTTCTCGTCTTGATGACCATCACCGGTGCGATCTACCCAGCCATCGACCTGACCGCCGGCGAGCGCGAACGCGGCACCCTCGAAACGCTGATCGTCTGCCCAGTCCCACCCGTCGAACTCATGACCGGAAAGTACCTCGTCGTCGCGACGGTGGCGATGATGGGTGCTGCATTGAACCTCATCAGTATGGGCGCGACGCTTCACTTCGGCGGATTCACCGACATGATTAGTGCGTCGGGTGACACCGAACTACCGTTGGAAGTGCTACCCGTCATCCTCGTCGTGCTGGTGCCGTTCGCGATGCTGTTCTCCGCGATCATGGTGGCGGTGTGCAGTTACGCCCGGACGTTCAAGGAAGCCCAGAACTACATCATGCCCGTCATCCTCGCGGCACTGATACCCGGTGGCGTGGCGGCCATGCCCGGAACCCAACTGTCCGGCATCAACGCCTACGTCCCGGTGATGAACATGGTCCTGCTCGCCCGCGAGATGCTGCTCGGCCACTTCGAGTGGCTCACCATCACCAAGGTCATGCTCAGCACGTGCGTCTACGCAGGGTCAGCCGTCATGGTCGCGTCGCGCGTGTTCAGCACGGAAGCTGCAATCTTCGCAGACTCGGCATCGCTCAAAGCCAGCTTCTCCCGTCAGTTCATGCGACCGACGAACTACCCAACATCGACGCTGGCACTCATCACCACCGCCATCCTCTTTCCGGTATGGATGTTCGTGCAGTTCTCCATTCAACCCGGCGCCGATGAATCCGCCCTGCACACATTCAAGATGACCGCATGGCTCATGCCCATCGCCCTGGTTGCAATTCCGGTCGTACTACTCTCGTATTTCAAAGTGCAAATCGGTTCGGCATTGGGACTAAGCAAAGCATCGCCGCGCTACATCGTCGCAGCGATCTTGATCGGAATCGGCGGATGGATACCCGCCCACGAATTGTTCGCCTTTCAGCACATCATCAGCCCAGTGCCCAAAGCCATTCTCGACAGCAACGATACGCTGATGAGTGCGTTCGAGAATCAAGGCCTCTGGTTGCCGCTGCTTCTGATCGCAGTCATCCCAGCGATCTGCGAAGAGCTGTTTTTCAGGGGTTTCCTGCTCGGCGGATTGCGCAAGACCACAAAAAAATGGCCAGCCATCATCATCGTTGGCTGCGTGTTCGCGATCTTTCACATCATCCTGATCAAGTTCGTCATCACCGCCGTCCTGGGCATCCTGCTGGGCTACCTCTGCTGGCAATCAAGATCGATCATCCCATCGATCCTCGCCCACATGCTCCACAACGGAATCGCCGTGACGATCGCCTTCGTCCCGGGCATATCTGAGCGAATGGGAATCGACAAATTAGCCCCCACCGACCACCTGCCCATCCACATCATTGCTATAGGTACAAGTTTGGTCATAGCCGGTACCGTGATGGCCGCGAAAAGATCAACCACATCGAACTAGCGTTAATCAAAGCAAGACGCGGCGCCCTTGATAGGTAACCATCCAGGAAGACAGGAATTCCAATCCACATTGCCGTGCCAAATGGCGGATGATTCTCTCAACCCGTTGATCGGAGTATGCGTCGTGGTATCGAATCTCCATCTTCTGCGGTGCTAGCATGGCGGCCAATGCGTTTCCGCGATAGTCGTCCTCATAGGAGATGCCATCAGCTTTCTGATCGCGATGCTCGGCATTGGTAGGGAAGAAGATCGCGCCAGCTTCGTTGAAAACCATCTTGGCGGCGAATTGCCCGCGTTCCATCTGTGCCGCCAGAAATTCAAGTCCAATGATCGTCATGGGTTCACCTCGATGGCAATCGGTCCTACAACTGACTACGAGAAATGGCGAGGCACAAAAAAACCCAGGCGTTCGCCTGGGTTCGGAATCGATTTGAATTGTCATTCAAGGCGAGCCGATCTAACTAGGCCCACTGATATTGCCGAGCAAATCGGACAACCCGCCGACATCATCAGGCAATTGCGGATCAAGTCCGGCGTTGATACGAATCGAATTGTTCAGCAGCGTCAGCGCCGCATTGAGATTGGTAAACAGCGTATTGATGACGTCGATCTTAACTTGCTGCTCAAGGGTCAAGTCCGGCTCGACTTCCGTAATCTCCGGTCCGCTGCGAACCTGATCGATGATCAGGTTGTGTCGAGCGCTAAAGTCAGCCCGCGCTCCAGCCACAACGTTGCCCGGTGCCCGAAGGGCCATCACGCCCGGCGATGCGGTGTTCCACGAGGCTTGAATGTTCGGCGTCACATCGTCACCAACAATCTGTGCCCGCTGAGCATTGGCCTCGGAAGCAAACACACCAAGACCAAGAACCAATGTCATCGCCATCGAAAAACGCATCTCAACACTCCTTTGGGCAATTGACTGGTGCCCAAATTCACAAACCCCAAAATCACAAGCCAAGCCCCACGAACCCAGCCATCTCAGCCAGCCACGCTTGGTGTAACTGCAAAATCCCCGTCGGGCTGCATTGCTTTATATCGTCGACCAGGGTTCCGGTTCACCCCTATTTTCAGAAAAAACCGGCGAATCCTGCCAAACACAGCCACTTTTCGCACCGAATCATGCCTCAGGATCGGTTTCCGCAGCGGAATCTGAACCGCTCTCTTCGGAATCGCCTCCCTCGGCTTTGTCCTCTTCAGGGACAATCCGCGCCACCGCGACGACTTTGTCGTCCTCGTTGGTCTTGATCAACCGCACGCCTTGCGTCGCCCGGCCAATCTCGCGAACCTCGTCCAAGTCCGTCCGCAACATGATTCCGTTCTGGGTGATGAACATCAACTCGTCTTTATCGTTGACGGCTTTCATCGCCACAACCTGACCATTGCGATCGGTAACTTTGATGTTGATCACACCCTTGCCACCGCGCTTGGTCAGTCGGTATTCGTCGATGTTGGTCCGCTTGCCGAATCCGTTCTCGCAAACCGTCAGCACCGAAGCACCCGGACGAATCGCAATCATACCGACGACGCAATCGTCTTTGCCAAGCGCCATTCCGCGAACACCCGCAGCCGACCGGCCCATCACGCGGACGTCGTCCTCCTTGAAGCGAACAGCCATCCCGCCGCGACTGGCCAACACGATCTCGTGATCGCCATCGGTCATCTCGACACCGATCAACGCGTCCGAAGGATTCAGCACAATCGCAATGATGCCGTTGGAACGCGGGCGACTAAACGCACCCAGCGCCGTCTTCTTCACCTTGCCCTCAGCCGTCGCGAAGAACACAAACTTCTCTTCGAATTCCTTCACCGGCAAGACGGCCCGATGCTCCTCACCGTCCTGCATGTTGACGAGGTTGGCAATCGATCGACCACGGGCTGTCCGCGCGCCGGCAGGGATGTCAAACACCCGCGCCCAATACACCCGTCCACGATTCGTAAAGAACAGCATGTAGTCATGCGTGTTCACCACGAACAAGTGCTCGATGAAATCGCCATCCTTCGTGTTACCACCGCGCACGCCGCGCCCACCGCGCCCCTGCTTGCGATAACTGTCGGTGTCCGTCCGCTTGATGTACCCCTCGTGCGAAATCGTCACCACGACCTGCTCATCCGGGATCAATTCCTCTACGCTGAAATCACCAACGGCTTCGGTAATCGTCGTGCGCCGCGGCACGCCAAACTTGTCGCGAATTTCGTAAAGATCCTCGCGGATGATATCAAGCACCAACGCGTCGTCCGAAAGAATGCCTTCGTAGTCAGCGATCTGCTCGACCAACTTCGTGTATTCGCCGGCCAACTTCTCAATTTCCAGTCCGGTGAGCTTCTGCAACTGCATCACCAAAATCGCCTGCGCCTGGACAGCCGTCAGGTAATGCGGATTGCTCGCATCACCAAAACGCTCGACAAACGATGCCGGCAACAGATTGCGTAGCGTCTCACCTTCCGTCAGCGAAAGCGGTCGCTCCATCAACCGCTCTTTAGCCGTCGCAGAATCCGGCGACTTCTTGATTGTTTCGATGATGCCGTCGATATCGCCAATCGCTAGAATCAACGCCTCGTGGATGTGCGCCTTCTGCTTCGCCCGCTGCAACAGGAACTGCGTGCGTCGACGAATCACATCACGGCGATGGCGAATGTACACATCGATCATCCGCCGCAACGTCAGCGATTGTGGCTTGCGATCGACCAACGCCACGTTCGAAATATTGAAATTGCTTTGCAGCGGTGTGTACTGATAAAGCTGATTGATCACCACGTCGGCATTGGCACCCTTTCGCAACTCAATCTCGATGCGAATCTCGTGCTTGCGGTCGGACGCGTCGTTGATGGTCGCCACATCTTTAATCAGCCCACCCTTAACCGCCGCCGCCGCCCGCTCGGTGATCGAACTGCGCAGCACCTGATACGGCACTTCGCTGATGACGATCGTTTCCTTGCCGCCACGACCTTCTTCGACGTCAACCTTGCCGCGGACCATCACTTGGCCCTTGCCATGCATGAAAGCGTCGAGGATGCCACGCCGGCCACAGATTTCGCCACCGGTCGGAAAATCCGGCCCGGGAATTATCTCAAGCAATTCCGCGATGGTGATGTTCGGATTGTCAATAACGCCGATGATGGCATTGCACACTTCGCCGACGTTGTGGGGGGCCATGTTGGTGGCCATCCCGACCGCGATCCCGCTGCCGCCATTGACCAGCAGGTTGGGGAACTTGCTCGGAAGCACCGTCGGCTCGGTGCGGGTGTTGTCAAAGTTGGGTTCAACGTCGACGGTTTCAAATTCGAGGTCGGAAAGCAACTCCATCGCCGCGCCGTGCAACCGCGCTTCGGTGTACCGCATCGCAGCTGGCGGGTCGCCATCGATCGAACCCCAGTTGCCCTGCTTGTCGATGAGCACCTGACTCAGGTTCCAAGGCTGCCCGAGGCGAACCATGGTCGGGTAGATGACCTGATCGCCATGCGGGTGATAGTTGCCCGAGGTGTCACCGCTGATCTTGGCACACTTGCGAAATGCCGATCGCGGGCCCAGGTTGAGGTCGTTCATCGCAACAAGGATACGCCGCTGCGAAGGCTTCAAACCGTCCCGAGCGTCGGGCAACGCGCGGGCCATGATGACGCTCATCGAGTAGGTCAGATACGACCCTTTCATCTCTTCGATGAGCGACTGATTAACAATATGTTCCTGCGGAGAATCCGCGGTGGTGTCAGCCATAAGCCTGCCTGCTCCAATGCAAAAAAGGCGTGAAAACGTTCGACCGCTTCAACCCAATATTTTAAGCGATTTCGGCCAATCAGCCAACCAAAGAACCGGCCCAAAAACCGACCGCAAGGGTCTTCAGAAACAGCTTAAAATAAGGCACAAAATCAACAGACAGGAACCCCAGGTGCCCCGTCCTTCAGGGCGGGGGACTGACGGACAAACAATAGTCCAGAATCGGTCATTGGCTTGAACGAGAAGCGAAACGAAAGGCGCGCTTGATAACATCAAATCCCGACTGAGGAAAGAGACCAAAACCGGCAAGTACAACTCCACTCAACCCACTATCTGCATAACTCTTGACCTCACTTACCAAACGTTCAGGAACATCCCAAGGTATCGTTGACATTTGTGTTTGTCGCGCTGTGTGGACGTTACTCAAATTCTCGATTCCCCAGAAAAACTCCGATCCCTCCTGGCTTTCATGAACAAACCCGTCTTGAGATTGAATTATCACGCTGCGGTCATTCTTGAGCGCGTCACAATCTACTCGTGGGAATGAACCGTCAAACACCTGTCCGCAGAATACGACTGAAAGAGCATTCTCAATTGCCGTTTCCACTTGACTGACGAGAATTGTAACGGCGTCGATTTGCGAGTGAACAAACGACTTGAGAATCGGCGACTCTTCCATCAACTCCATGTGCAAGCTTTCGACCGGATGGCCATCTGAGAGTGCCTTTTCGAGTGTCACAGATATCCAGCGTGAAACAGCATCTACATCCACATTTTCACGTATGGCAAACTGCCTGGACGATTCATCAAATGAAAGTGCAAGGAGAGAGAAGAACCCGTCATCGAAGTCCGGACCCAGTTGCAAACAATCGCTTTCACGTGCTCCAGAACGGAAACAAATCTCTTCAAGTTCAATGGCAGACTTAGGACACCGACTTGTAAGATCGCATGCGGTGGCTCTGAGCAATTCGACAACATCTGGATTTGCTGCGGATAGCGTCTCGGGAGCGCTGTCTCCAAATACGGACTTTGTAACCCCCTCTGGATATCGACTAGCGATCAAGGGGTGCTCAAGAGCACTTATCCTCAATCGCAATTCCAAGTCGCGCTTCCTACAAGACTCCGCGATCTTCTCCAGCGGATCGCGACTCTTCAACCAACTCGCCACCACCGGCTTGATTCGTGTATTGGCGTACTTCGACTTGTCCGGCTGAAAGAAGTACCCACCATCGCTTCGAAACATGCGAGGCCCATCGAACTCACCCGCCCGCAGTTGCGACACGCGCGACGACGTCACCCGCAGCGATATACTCTGCGCGCCCACCGATTGAATCAGATCGAGGCTCTCCTCAATCCCGAAATCAACCACGTTCCAAATGTCAGCGAGAATACCGGTCGTGAACATGCCGTCGTCAAACCCTTGCGCTGTTGTCGCGCGTCGCATTCAAACGATGCGATCCTTTCGCGCCAACCATCGGCTAAGGTGCAACGAACCACCGGTTTGTCAAGGGCAGCCGCCTACGGATTGCCATCACGCGAACGCCGAACCGATCGCGAGCTGGCCGGAAGCGCCTGAATGGGCGACTGAACCGCAGGCGGAATCACCGCTTCAGCAGCGACGATCTGCGCGTCGGTGGGGATCCGATCCAAACGCATGCAAAGTTCATCAAAGAGAACCCCGATGCGATCAAGGGCCTCTTCCGGAAGCGGGACAGACATCGCCACAATTCCGGGCCGCCCGCGAATGAATGGCCCCTGAACCAGATGCCGCTGCGCCGTTCGACGCACATCGCTCGCCAACTGCCGTTGCTCCCGCAAGATCGACCACGCCGTCTCGGCCTGCGCATCGTCCAAGTAGTACGCAGCGATGAACTCCCGAACGTAACGTTCCCATGCCGTTTCGTTGTAGGGTGTTTCCTTCGATTTCTTTTCGTACGCGCGTCGGGCTATTTGCAACTCATCAAAACGTCGCCACTTGTCCTCATCGTAGCGACCGTCACGAACCCGCTGGGCCATCATCCGCTTATACTCGGGCACTTCCTCCAACCCCCACTCGCGCGGATGCCAACCACCGGCTTTCCAGCGCTCCCGCATGTCTTTGAACCGCTCCATGCGTTTTCGATAGCTGGCCAGGTCGCGTTCGAGAATCGCCCTTTGCTTGTCGTTCATGCCGGCCGCGATGCGTTCGGTCACGCTTTCAACCTGCTCGTGGGCAAACTCGATCATTTCGTCGCCTTCGTCCATCCAGCGAGACACATCCTCAGGCGTCAAGGGCTTGCCCTCTTGAAACCCCTCAACCATTTCGCTGACATGCTTGTACATGGTGCCACCATGGCGAACGGCGACCGCGCCGATCATCTGGTAGCACTTGGCTTGAAGATCTTTGATCTGCGATTCATCCATGTCATAACGAGCGCCGTACTCACCCGTGAGGAATTCAACCCGTCGGGTAATCTCCCACGGTGGAATCTGCGCGACCCCACGCACCGCTTCATGCGCAAACTGGTCGGCTTCTTCAGTCCACTCGTTTTCTTCCCAAAACCGGTCGAGAGTCTTTTCGATGTTGGGGACTTGATTCTCCCAATCTCCCAACTCAGACATCTGGCGGGTGGCACGAATAACATGACCGATTCCCCAACCGCCGCGCTTCCCAGAATCGGAGGTTTCTTCACCTGCCGTCTCGGTGGCAGAAGGCGCCAAACCAGAATCTTCGATGCTTGAAGACTCCGTTTCCTGACCGTCGCGCCCTGGCGACTTGGGTTCGTCCGGTTCGTTGGCCCACACCGCGACCGCGGCACACATGACGATAATGGCGGTCTTCATTTTGATTGCGTCCCGTTCTTGAAGTGCTGTGACCTATCACACATCGGCACGAGCCAAATTAATTCATTACTCGAATTTACCTGCCGACATGATTGTACAGCCAACGGACCCGCCACCCAGAAATTCGCGCATTTTTTCGTGGATGAGAAATGTAAGATGTTTTTAGGAAAGAACTTGCGCAGTAGACTAATTTTCGCGCTGGAGGATGAACTCGGCCATGCTGATGAGGCTGTTCCGGCTCGTCGAAGCCGCCACGCCATCGAGCATGGAAATGGCTCGGGCCACATGTTGCTCAGCCACCGTGTTGGCATATGCCACGCTTCCAGATTCGGTCAACAACTGAGCGACCTGGGCGCGGTCATCGGGTTCGGCGCTGGCCAAACGTTTGAGCATCGCCTCTTGTTGCTCAGACGATGCCTCTCGCAAATAGTGAATCACCGGGAGCGTCATCTTGCCAAGCTCCAGATCGCGCCCCAACGTCTTGCCCATCTTCTTCTGCTCGCCCACCACATCGAGAACGTCGTCGACAATCTGAAACGCGATACCGGCGCTTTCACCAAACACCTCAAACCGACTTGCGAGCGATTCATCCGCCCCAGCATGGGCCGCCCCCAACCGGCAGCACGCCGCCGTCAGGGCAGCCGTCTTGCGCCGAATGATCTCGATGTAGTCTGGTTCGCTTAACCGAAAATGACCGCGGCTATGAATCTGCATCAACTCGCCTTCACAGACCACATTCGTCGTATGGCCAACCAATCGCGAGGCGCTCTGCGAATCCAAACTGCTGCAAAGATGGAACGCATGGCTGATCAAATAATCGCCCAGCATGACAGCGGCTTCGTTGCCGTGGGTCGAACTGATCGTCGCCTGTCGCCGGCGCTCCTCGGCTTGGTCCAAAACGTCATCATGAACAAGCGTCGCCAGATGGACCAACTCGACCACCGCAGCCAAGGTATGATGCTCCGGCGTGATCCCACCCGCACTTTGTCCGCTAAGCAATAGAAGCGCCGGGCGCAACATCTTTCCCCGATACCCCCGCACCCGCTCACAAAGCTGCGATACAAAGGGCAACTCGCTCTGCAACTCCTGATCCATGATCGCCACCACCCGCGCAAGGTCAGCTTCGATGGGCCGGTACAGGTCAGGAAGTTGAAAGACGGTTGGGTTCATGATTTTGCCAAGGGTTTACCGAGTAATTGGACGCAATCCCGACGAACGCGCCCCCCATTCCACGCCTGACGACGAGACGCACTCCGTCCGTATCTGGTATGCTAAGGACTCGTTCGCAGTGAACCAACGGCTTTCAAATGTTTTGAAAAGATTGGCACAACTGTAAAGCCGCCCGGCATTTGAATTGGCATGAGCAAATCGAACTCCATCAGCAAACCGCCCGCGCGACGAGGATTCGACCTTCTCGGAGTCTTCGCTCTCATCCTTTGCCTCCCGCTCATCGCCCTCTCCCAGTACATCGCCCACGCCCGCATCGACGACATCGACGCCTGGTTCTTCCTCCACTACGGACGCGAACTCCTGTCGGGGGCAACACTCTATGCCGACCTTTGGGACATCAAACCACCTAGCATCTTCTGGATCAACGCATTGGGTCTGGGTATGTCCGGCGGATCACCAATCGGCGTGTGGGCGTTCTGCGGGTTGGCTGTGATCGCAACAGCCACATTGTTCTACCGCGTCATCCGTCGCGTCTACGGGACACCCACCGCCGCGATCGGCACCGTTTTCGCCGTCATGTATTTAAACCACTGGACATTCCACGCCGGCGGTAATCGACCCGCCACCTTCCTGATCCTGACTGAACTTGGGACCATGCTTCTCTACCTGAGATACATCACCCGGGGGTCATCATCGAACCGCTCGCTATTCTGGATCGGGCTGTGTGGCGGACTAGGACTATGGTTCAAGCAAACCGCATTCGCCGCGCCGGCTGCCATCTTCATCCACTTGCTGATCGCCCGACCCGACGGAACCGCAAGCCGCAGAACAAAAGTGTCATGCTTTGTCACTGGCTACCTCGCTTCAATCGTATCACTGGTGATGGTTCTTGCCTTCACCAGCGACCTTCGCTGGGCATGGGACGCGATTGTCGGTTTCAACCAAAACTTCTTCGCTCCTGGCATCGCGACATCGGCCGTTCCATCAATGAGGTGGATGCTTCCCCACGGACGCGGCATGGAGTTAATGCTGATATTAGCCGCCGCGACCTTGGCAGCCCCCATCTTCAATCTCTTTCGATGCAAATCGAATCCGTTAGATGCAAACAACTACGAGGCACAGACCCAACCGCCCGTACTTTTGCTCTACTGGATGTGGATGCTCATCGCCCTCTACCTGTCCGCCATCGGGCCGCACAACCGACCGATGTATCTCGCCGTCGCCCTGCCGCCGTTGGTCATGCTAGCCACCCACAGCGTTTCGCTGTTGATGAAGTCCGTGCTCGACAATAACGGCCGCACGCCGCCACACTACATCATTGTCGGCGTTCTCTGGTTCGCATTCATGTTGTGGACGCCGCTTCAAATGCAGATCGATTTCGCGATGCGCCAATACCATTGGACCACCCGCCCCGTCGATCCAAACGTGCAAGCCACCGTCGAAGTCATCCAACAATACACCGATACGAACGACACCATCTTCCTCAGCGGATACGCACCCGAACTCTATTGGCGGGCCAATCGACGACAGGCCATCCGCTACCTCGGAACTGAAAAAATCCAGCAGCTAAAGCAGCATGGCCAACCCCTGATGGACGAAACCACCCGATGCCTGATGGCGGCAAGTCCGCGCGTCATCATGTTCGACTTCAAACGCTGGCACGAGGTTGGTAAATCCAACTTCGCCAATGTCGAAGTACTCGAAAGCTGGGTACGTCAAAACTACGACAAACCCGAATTCGACCGTTTCCCAACGCTTTGGGTGCGTCGCAACCCAATTCAATGAACCGTAAATCCAATCTGCTATAATCCCCAGGCTTATCGAGCAGAGTATCTGAATCACCGCCTCACGAGTCGAGTATCGATGACGCCCGTAAAGATTGGCAACGTTGAAATAGAGCACCCCTTCACGCAAGCCGCCCTAAGCGGTTACAGCGATCTTCCCATGCGCCGCATCGCCCGCCGCTACGGTGCGTCGTACACGCTCAACGAAGTCGTTCTCGACAAGATGGTGCTGCAAAAAGGCAAGGGGCAGAAACGCATCCTCACGAAGATTGAACCGCAGGATCAACCCGTCGGCGGGCAACTGATGGGCTCGGATCCCGATCAGTTTGCACCCGCCGCCCGACTGCTCGCCAATGCCGGTTACAACGTCATCGACATCAACTTCGGCTGCCCGGTGCGCAAGGTGCTCGGGCGATGTCGCGGCGGGTTCCTGCTGTCGCAACCCCAGCAAGCGCTCGACATCGTGCACCGCGTCGTCGATGCCGTCGCAGCCGACGTACCCGTCACCGTTAAGATGCGCCGCGGACTCGACGACACACCCGAAAGCGAAAGCAATTTCTTCGCCATTCTCGACGGTGCATTCGAAGCCGGCGTCTCCGGCGTAACAGTCCATGGCCGCACCGTAGAACAGCGCTACATCGGTCCGAGTCGGTGGGAGTTTCTAACCAAAGTCAAACGCCATGTCGGTAGCGGTCTAGTATTCGGAAGTGGTGACCTTTTCACCGCCCAATCGTGCCTCGACATGATGAACGAAACCGGAGTAGACGGCGTCACCCTCGCCCGCGGCGCCATTGGTAACCCATGGATCTTCGGCGAATGCGTCGCCCTTGCGAATAACAACCCCCTACCCGATCCACCCACCATCGCCCAGCAGCGCGAATGCATCGAAGCCCACTTCGTCGAATCGCGCGCCCATCACGGCGACTGCCTAGCTGGCAGACTGATGCGCAAATTTGGCATTAAGTACAGCGAACTGCACCCTTGTAGAAAAGAGGTCCGCGACGCATTCATCGCCGTCAAAACACCGGACGAATTTCTAGAAGTGATGACCACCTGGTACGACGCCGAAAAGGATTGGCCACCAGTCACCCGCCACAACGGAAAAGGCGACCTGGTAGCCGCCGGCGCCGTCTGACCGAATGTCCGGCGCCCACACTCCTGTCATTCCCGCGCACGCGGGAATCCAGAATCACACGAAAAATCTCCATGCGTTCGAATTCGCGAGCGCGGAAACGACACCACAAACCCAATTGGGTAATAGTTCCCAATTCCGGGTAAATGCGTTTCGTTTCCGGAAACCCTTCCCCAATCGGCATTCCCCACGAAAACTCAAACCGCTCATAAACTATTAATAAAAAGCCACTTACGAATAATCCACCAGACCATGCCACGAATGGCACGCCCATTGCAACTGTGTCAGGTGGTGGTGCGGTACGGTTGGGCGACCCGAAAAATTTTCGGCAGCCCGGCCCGGCGATGAAAGGTCGCCCCGCCCAGCCGACAATAACCATTTATTTCCGTGGTGGCGTTCTGGGGAGCGCGTCGTTGCGGACTGAAGATGGTTGCAGATGCGAAAGTGTCTGCGATCACAAATCGACGCGAGTCGGTTTGTAGATGGGGGGTGGCGCTCTTGGGGGAGATGCCGCCACTCCCCTTCTTTTTATGCGCACACCCAGAAATGAAATCAAACAAGTGAAACTCAAAAGGTGTGCCACTGCTCTGTGAGCAGTGCAGACAACACAAACGCGCCACAGACACGGCACCGTTGGTGCCACGATGTGGCGCGTATGTATTTGGTTAGACACGAATCATCGCACAACACACTGCTCACTGAGCAGTGGCACAATTGAAAATACGAAACCGATTACGATTACGCGCCGGCTGTCTCGCCCAGCAGCAGATCATTCAACTTGCCAAACGCTGCCGTCCATCCACCCTTGACCATCTCGCTGAAGTTGTCCGGCAGATTCTCCTGCACCAAACGAACTTCGGTTTGACTGCCATGGCTGATGAAATTGACGGTCACGCGCATCGGCTCTGCACCTTCGCCGATTGCCGGATTGGGCGAGGCGTCTTCATAGGCAAGGAGTTCCGGCGGTTCGTACGCCGTGATCTTGCAGACCATCGGATACTCGCCCGCACCTTGTATCGTCATCAGGTGGTTGTACTTACCGCCCACTTTCGGTTCGATCTCGGATTTGACCGCCGTCGTCATCGAGCAACCCCACCACTTCTCAACTTTGCTCGTTTCGATCCAGGCTTCAAAGACGGCTTCGCGCGGCGCGTCGAATGTGCGGGTGACCGTTAACGTTCCGTTCTCAAAATGAGTTTCTGTCGACATGGGTAATTTCCTTTTTGACTTGCGGTGACCCGGCCCATTCCTCTGCGGACTTCGATTAGTTTCGCTGACTGTTCTTCTTCTGGTGTTTGGTCAGGTACGAATCGACGGCGTCGAACTGATTTTTCCAGACTTTCGTGTAGTGGGCGATCCAGTCGTGGGCCTGCTCGACCGCTTTCGATTCGACGGAAATCAGATGCTCTCGCCCGATCTTCTCACGACGAATCAACCCTGCCGCCTCCAGCACGCGAAGGTGTTTGGAGATTGCCGGCTGAGACATGTTGAAAGGAGCCGCCAAAGTCCGAACGTTCGTCGCCCCACGCGAAAGCATCTCCAAGATGCCACGCCGCGTAGCATCAGAAAGCGCCCCAAACACCGAATCCAACTGCAACGCACTATTATTAACCATTTAGTTATATATTAGGATGTCTACGAACCGCTGTCAAGTCAATAGAGCAGCAATTTCAGCTTTTGCGTGATACAAAGAACGGAATTAGTCTGATGCAGATGCCACCAGCATGGCTAATCGCGCTATTACATTCCCTTTTGAATTCGCGAGATGACTGAGCTACCAATTGTTTCGATCGCGACTTTCGTTGCGATTGCTTGCGCACTTTCAGTCTGGAAAGTCACAAGGCCGCTGAACGACGAGAAACTCCGCAAGCTCTCGGTGTCCCGACGCTCCCGAAAACTACAGAGACACTTCGCGTTCTCGCACAAACCAGCAGCAATGAACTTGGAATTCAAGAAGCGCATGTCTGCACCCGGTAGATTTTATCTCGGCGAGTGGAACGTGAGAGAGTTCCCCGACTTTGCTGCGGCCTGTCTTAAATACAAGAAGCACGAATGGATTATGATAGGTTTCGTTCGGCACGAATGCGTTTCAGCCTTGTGGACAAACAAGGGGCCAGATCGCACAACTGTTGGATTTAACATTGATTCGGGGACGATTCTGAAAGCCTGTCGCGAATTCCAATCAGATACTCTATTGGTTTTACACAACCACCCGAATTCGAACCCCCAGCGATTCTCGACCCTCACACCAAGCGAACAAGATGAAAAGAGCGCACGAATCCTAGCGCTAGAATTCGTCCCAAGAGGATATAACCTCATCGAATTCGTATGTGAACGAGGAATGCACATTGTCTACTTTGCATCCTACGCGGAAAACTTTTTTCGCAGCGAGATCGAGTATCAACAGCTTGAACTAGAAAATGAAGGTTCCTGGTGGACCAACTGTTCATTGAATCTCGAACTATTCTTCTTGGGTGGGAGCAAGCCTCCTGGAGGAAATTGGAAACCAAGGAATTCGACTGGCTCAATTGGCGAGCAGCAAGCAATTCCGACCGGATACGATTGGATCAACGTCAAATCCAGTGCCATCAAGTCGGTAGGTTATGATTCAGCAAAGCGCTTGTTAGCTATCGAGTTTCAAAGTGGATTCGTTTCTATTTATAAAGAAGTGCCTTGGAAGGTCTTCAAAACGCTCGAAGCTGCGCCATCGAAAGGAAGATACTTCAATTCAGAAATTCTAGGAAAGTTCGTTGAAGAGATTTAGCCCAAACACGCACTCGCGAAACCTAACCTTTGCCCCTACGCACATACAAGCGCCAGCGTAAATCCGTCGTACCCCTTGCTGCTCACGGTCTGCAATGTCGTGGCGCTGACGCGGGGTCCGGCGGCGATCAGATCGTTCAACTTGCGGACGCCTTGTACGCTTTCGTCTTTGCTTGTTGCGTCAATCACCTCGCCGTCGCGCACCACGTTGTCGACGATGATGATGCTGCCGACGTGGGTCAGTTTGAGCGCCCATGTGAAGTAGTCCGGATTGCTTGGCTTGTCGGCATCGATGAATACCAGATCGAAGGGTTCGTCGCTTTGCGCCGCGATTTGTTCGAGGCTTTCCAATGCGGGCCCTTCGATTAACTCGACTCGATCGTTGACGCCCGCATGTTCAAAATTGTCGCGCGCGACTTTCGCATGGTGCGGATCACGTTCCAGCGTGATGAGCTTGCCACCGTCAGCCAACCCTCGGGCCATCCAGATGGTGCTGTACCCGCCGAGCGTGCCAACTTCCAGAATCCGTTTCGCCCCCATCGAACGGGCCAACAGGTGCAGCAGCTTTCCCGTACCGGGCGGAACCTGGATCTCCGGCAGACCGGCTTCCGCACTTTTCGCCAGCGAGCGCTCGAGCGCGTCATCCGGCATGACCACACAACCAGTGACGTACTCCTCGACGGCTGACCATGTATCCTGACCCATATTGATTCGATTCCTTATTAACCGGTACTCTGCATCGCCGCAGCGATCCCGTTGATACTCAAGAACAGCGCCCCGCGGACGGCTCCCTCATCGTCCGAACCACCGCGAAAGCGCGTCATCAATTCAATCTGAAGCAGATTCAACACATCGGTGTACGGATTCCGCGCACGAATTGCCCGCTGAATCACCGGGTTGTTATCGAGCAAACGATCCTGCCCCGTGATCGCAAGAATCGCCTTCTCGCCAAGGGCAAATTCGCCCACGATCAAATCGTGCAGGCTTTTCTCTGCAAATGCTGCGTAGCGTTTCGCAATCACCAGCCGCGCCCGAGCCATCTCCTGCTGGGCGTTGTCAATTACCGTTCGGAAGAACTCCCACTTGCGATACCACTGCCGCATCGTATCCAGCGCGTCGGGAGTATCTGCCGTCACCTTCTCGATCGCGCTGCCTAATCCATACCAACCCGGCACCGTGTACCGCGTCTGCGTCCACGCGAACACCCAGGGAATCGCCCGCAGATTGTCCAATCCGACCGCGCTACCCGAGCGCGAAACCGGTCGCGAGGCAATGGGCAGGCGGCTAATATGCTCAATCGGTGAGCACCCCGTGTAGAACCCCCAGAAGTCTTCATGTTCGACGAGCTCTCGATACGCATTCATCGAGTGCCGCGCGATGTCACTCATGATCTTCGAGTCGTCTTCGCCCGCCGTCACCGTCGATTTCGCTTCCGCACCGACTTCCTCGGTCCCGATGATCATCGCGTGAACGATCTGCTCAACATGGCGTCGCGCGATCGCGGGCAGGGCGTATCGAAACGTGATCACTTCGCCTTGCTCCGTAAAGCGGATGCGTCCGTTGCGACTTTCCGGCGGGCCAGCCAATATCGCCCGGTTGGCCCGTCCCCCACCGCGCCCGACCGTTCCACCGCGGCCATGAAAGAATCGAAAATCGATCGACTGCGCATGCATCGCTGCCGCCAACCGCCGCTGAGCCACCTGAAGCGCCCAGTTGCTCATCCAGTATCCGCCGTCCTTGTTGCTGTCCGAATAGCCCAGCATGATTTCCTGCCGACGCCTTCGGGCTTCCAAGTGCTTCGCGTAAACAGGATGGGTCACCAGCTTGGTCATCAGCTCGGGTGCCCGGTCGAGGTCGTCGATCGTTTCAAAAAGCGGCACCACGTCGAGCACGGCCTCCACGCGATCACCGCGCATTCGCCAAAGACCGGCTTCCTTCATTAGCACCAACACGGTAAGCAAGTCGCTGACATCGTGCGTCATGCTGATGATGTAGCTACCGATCGCTGCCGGTGTCGTCCGGCTGGTTTCTCGAAGCGTCTCGTATAGATCGAGCAACTCACGCGTCGCATCCGCAACTTCCGCATCGCGCGGCAAAAGCGGTCGCGGATCTTCAAGCTGCTCGCTTAGCAGTTTGCAGCGATCGTCTTCACCCAATGCGTCATAGTCATCATGCACGCGGGCCACACGCAGCAATTCCGAGACAGCCGCCGTGTGCACGTCGCTATGCTGACGTATATCGAGCGAAGCAAAGTGCAGTCCAAACGCCTCAGCCCGAACCCGCAAATCGCGCAAACGCCCGTTGGAAATTACCCCCAACCCGCACTCATCGAGGCACGTCTGCATCAGCGCGATGTCGGCATTGAACTGCGCCGACGTATACGCACCCGCATCCTCACGAGCCGCCCGCAACTTCTCGATCATCTGGAGGATACGCTTTCGATACGGTTCAAATTGAAGATCGCGACGATCCGACTCGCGCAACGGGCAGCGCTTCTCATCAACTTCGATCGCTTCCAGTAGCGCCGGGCAGACGTCAACGCACTTCACGGAAATCGACAACTCGTGACGCAACTCATCCAGTTGCATGATGAACTGATCGATCACAGCCGTCCGAAGTTCCCGCAGCGTCCCGCGCGTCACCTCATTCGTCACCAGCGGATTGCCATCGCGATCCCCGCCAATCCACGTGCGATATTGAAGGAAGCTGGACATCGGGGGCGTCGCGTCGTAGTACGCCTCGAGCGCACCGCCCAGGTCGCGATAAAGTCGCGGCACCGCATCCCAAATCGCCCCAGCCAGGAAATACAAGCCGTTGCGCACTTCCTTGATCACGTGAGGCCGCTCCGCTCGCACCTCGTCGGTGGCGAACATCAAAAAAACGTCGCGCACGATCTGATCTGCGTTCTGTTTCGCTTCCGCTACCGCGCAACCTTGTTCGTGGCGTTTCAAGAGCGCGTTGGCCACCCGCTTCTGATTGCGCAGTACGCTGCGACGACGCGCTTCGGTGGGATGAGCAGTAAGGGTCGGCTGAATATCAAGGCGACCGAGTATCTTCAAAACGCGATCGAGCGACCAACCGCGACGCTTGAGTTGCGCGACCGCATCGGCTATGGACTCAGCCCTCGGTTTTTCGGCACTGGCGTCACGCTCGCGCTGCCGGTTGATACGAATGATTTCGATCTGCTCGGCCTGGTTGACCAAATGGAATCGAAGCGTGAGCGTCTTGAGCAGGTCACGAATCTCGGCAACGTCCATCTTCGCAATGATCGCAGCCGCCTCGTCTCGAAAACTGCCGCCGACGGTGCCCGAGGTGTTTCCAGAATCGGCAACCTCGTCGGCTTCCTGGGCCTTTTTGCACAGTTCGACAAGCTCCGAATAGTGCTCGTACGGACCGACACCCAAACCCCGTCGAACGACGGTTTCCAGAAGACTGTCCAGATGGGCAATGTCGTCGTTCAACAGAACTGACATGGTTCGTGCTCCGTTCTCGTCTGACCCGCGAGGCCACAACGTCGATGGAACAAGAGGCCGCACATCCTGTCAAGATTCCGGCGCAAAATCGTCCAGATTGCTACTGTGGAGGCGTGCCGTCGGCGATCGGGAATGATCGTGGAGGTAGAACGACATGGACACAGACCCATCCCGTCGATTGGTTCCAGTCGAAATGATCGAGACCGAAGAGCGCGAACCTACTGATAAAGGCTCCATTCCTCGAAGGCGTTGAGTTCAAGATCCGGTCTTTGGTCGGCCACCAAACGCTGAATCTGCGGCAATCCCATCAAGACGCGATCGACCGCACTATCAGGTTCGTCATCGTACGCCGAGCCGACCGAACCTTGACCCGTATCTCGATCCCTCTGCTTCTCCAACGTCGATTGTCTCATGTCTTGACGCTTTCGGTTCTGAACTGTTCGTTGGACCAACTGAAATCGTTGACGCTTCTCTCCCAGTCTATGATACGACGTTCAGCAATCGATGGGTGAATAGTGAGTAACCCAGCCACTGTTGTTATGTTATCGACGATGCCCCGCCCTTTATTCAGGCCGTTGCAACGCTATTCAAGAAGCGCATCGCCTACCCAATGTGGTTCATCGAAGCCACCACAAGACGCATTCAGTACGACTGTCCCTAAGCACAGGTCGCGATGAAAACCGCACTGCGATCTGCGCGCATCGCATGCACCACGTCGTCACAGCCCGTTTCACGGTCCAATAATTCAATCCGCGCAAGATACTCACGGGGATAACGGCTGGTTTGGCATGAAACTTGCACCCACCTTTCGAGGGCTCGACTCCGCGCAGCCAGTTGCAACATGAGATCGCCTCAGAATGCGTTTAGGCGGCGAGAGTAGGTCGGTCGCCGATTCGAACTGATCCTCGTAGTAACCGAAAACAGCAGCAGAAGGTTTGCACAACAATGAACCGCATCCTCGACGCCAAATGGCTCGCATCGGACGTGAAGTGGTTTCGAATTCAAGCCCCGCTCGTCGCACGCCACCGTGAACCGGGACAATTCGTCATCGTCAGGGTTCAGGAAACCGGTGAACGCATCCCACTGACGGTGGCTGACTCCAACACCGACTGCGGATCCATCGATCTGATCGTCAAAGCGGTGGGTAAAACCACCGAGCTGCTCTGTTCGAAAGAACGCGACGATTTCATCAGCGACATCGCCGGCCCCCTCGGTCGCCCCACTGAACTGTGCACCGACGGACGCGTCATCGTGATTGGAGGCGGAGTCGGGACCGCCGTGATTTACCCGCTGGCCCGTGCCCTACGCGCGGCGCGTTGCCACGTCACCGCGATCATTGGTGGCCGCACCCACGATCACATCGTCCTCGAATCCGAGTTGGCAGAGGTTTCAAATGAAGTCCTGCCATGCGCCGATGACGGCAGCTATGGTTTTCGTGGAAACGTCGCCGGCCAACTTCGCAAACTCATCGACCAAACCCAAGACCCCATCGACATGATTTACGCAGCCGGCCCCGTCCCCATGATGAAGGCGGTGGCCGACCTCACGCGGGACGCCAACATCAAGACGGTGGTCTCGCTCAACCCCATCATGGTCGACGGGACGGGCATGTGCGGCGGCTGTCGCGTCAACGTGGGGGGCGAGACGCTTTACGCCTGCGTCGATGGGCCAGAATTCGACGCCCACGAAGTCGATTACGAATCACTGGCCAATCGCCTGACCGCTTACCGCACGCAGGAACGTGCGGCGCTGAAGTCGACTGAAAAGCACTGCCAAGTCGAAGCAAACCTCCAATACACGGATCGCAAAAGATGCCATTGACCCCAAAAGAACGAATGAAAATCACCCGCCAGCAGATGCCAGAGCAGGACGCCAAAGAGCGCGCAGGTGACTTCCGCGAAGTGAATTCGGGCTTCACGGCCGTCCTAGCGCGATTGGAAGCCGAACGTTGCCTGCGGTGTCGCGACGCCAAGTGCATCGCCGGGTGCCCCGTCGGCATCGACATCCCGTTGTTCATCGAACACATCGCGGAAGGTGATTTGCCATCGGCTGCAGATGTATTGCTCCGCGACAACGCCCTGCCAGGGATTACCGGGCGGGTGTGCCCTCAGGAAGAACAGTGCGAACAACAGTGCGTGCGCGGCAAAGGCAAAGGATGCTCAGTCGCGGTCGGGCATTTGGAGCGCTTCGTCGCCGACTGGGCGCGAGATCATGTTGCCCACACTTCGCCTTCGGAATTGAAACGCTCAGGAAACCGTGTCGCCATCGTCGGTTCTGGCCCCGCCGGGTTGACCGCAGCCGGCGAGCTCGCACGACTTGGCCACGACGTGACAATCTTTGAGGCGCTGCATGCTGTCGGTGGCGTGTTGCGATATGGCATTCCCAATTTCCGACTGCCCAATGAAATCATCGAATCGGAGGTAGCCCGCCTGACGGCTTTGGGAGTGACGATTGAAACCAATGTCATTGTGGGAACGACGATGACCATCGATGAACTGATGACGACCGAAGGGTATGGCGCGGTGTTCATCGCCAACGGTGCCGGTCTGCCTGTCTTCATGAATATCCCGGGTGAAGACTTGAACGGCGTCTACTCGGCCAACGAATTCCTCACCCGCGTCAATCTCATGGAAGCCTATCGATTCCCTGATGCGGATACGCCAGTCATTGTTGCGGACCGGGCGGTCGTCATCGGAGGTGGCAATACAGCGATGGACTCGATCCGTACAGCCCGCCGTCTGGGCGCGACGGAGGCCACGCTGGTCTACCGGCGCAGTCGCACCGAAATGCCTGCCCGCAAAGAGGAAGTGCACCACGCCGAGCAGGAAGGCATCGCATTTCGGCTGCTCTGTAGTCCCGTTCGAATCTTGTGTACCGATACCGGATGGGTGCGCGGGGTCGAATGCGTGGAGATGGAACTTGGCGCTTCGGACGCGTCGGGTCGCCGCAGACCCGTACCCATTTCCGGCTCCGAGTTCACCATCGAATGCGACATCGTGATCGAGGCCATCGGTACGCGCGCCAATCCGCTGCTGACTTCGACAACGCCCGACATTAAGGTCAACAAATGGGGAAACATCGAGATCGACGAAGACGGAATGACCAGTCGGCCTGGCGTGTTCGCAGGTGGAGACATCACCCGCGGTGCGGCGACCGTGATTCTCGCCATGGGTGACGGAAAACGAGCGGCGGCCGCCATCGATCGATTTCTGGTCGCTAACAAGACACCGCGAGAAAAGAGCCACCAACTTCAATAACTCCCAACAGTGTGGCACAGCGATTGCACGTTGCTAAACGGCGACGAAACAAACTGGAGTCTGCGTGCGCCCCGAAATATACCTTGCCCGCATACGTGCAACGTTCTCGCCAAGGGTGGATATCTCATGAACGAACTAAAATCAAGATCGGCCGATTCAACAGCCGTGCTTCAATACAGCACGTTGCGTTCAACTTGTCATCCAGAGTGTGTGGCCTGTCGTGATCCGAAGAAGGGCGGCTTGGGTCTTGAATTTGATCTGTGCGCGGACAACACCGTCACCGCCCAATTCTTCTGTGCTGCGAAGTACCAAGGCTACACGGATCGCATGCACGGCGGGATCATTGCAACTTTATTGGACGCAGCCATGACCCACTGCCTGTTTGCCCGTAACAGTCGGGGGGTCACGGCGAAACTGGCCGTCAGATACGTTCGACCCGTCCTCATCGGCTCAGACGTCACCATCTCCGCTGCCGTGGTACAGGAGCGCGGACTGCTGGTCGAATTGAGCGCTGAGCTGCACCAAAATGGAGAACTGTGCGCTTTGTCGAAGGGTACATTCTTCGTCGAAAAACCATTAGGTTCGCGCCCTCCCCACGGCAAGTAACCCGTACCTCACCAGAAGCATGAAATCGTGCGGTCAGAACACGGTCAACGGTGCCACCTTATGTGTGAAATCGCACAGCGCTATTTGACTCAGATCGATGTTGGGCAAGACGCAGTTCGAGTTCAGCACCGAAAGCTCGCGTAATCCTATCGCTATTGACCCCACCCACGATTGATTGGCTCGTCAAACCGCGCGGCGCATGGCACGCGGCGTGCTATGTGAATTTCATCCAGCGGCCCAACGGGTGCAGACACCGAGGGCCGTTTCCAATCCAATGGCACTTGGATGACAACAACATGCTCGCTACTGACTCGTTGGTGGTACACGCCGGAATCGGAGAAAACGAACACTTGGCGGTCACGCCGCCGATATATCAAACCTCAACTTTTGCATTCGATAGTGCCGAGCAGGGTGCCGCCCTGTTCTCTGGTCAACGCGACGGCTACATCTACTCACGCATGGGCAACCCAACTGTGCGCGCACTGGAAGATGCCGTCGCAGAATTAGAGGGTGGTTATGCCGGGCTCGCCTGCGGAAGCGGGATGGCCGCCGTTCACACCGCACTCGCCGCGATCCTCAATGCCGGCGATCACATCATCTGCTCCGAAGCCGTCTACGGACCAACATGCACCCTGGTCGAGACTGTCCTTTCGCGCTTCGGCATTGAGTCCACAATCGTCGATGCATCAGACCTCTCGGCTGTTCAAAACGCCTTTCGCCCCAATACAACCGTCGTCTACATCGAAACACCCGGCAATCCCACGTTGGCTATCTGCGACCTCGAACCGCTCTGCAAGATGGCCCACGAACGCGGCGCACAAGTGATCGTCGACAACACGTTTATGACACCGTTTCTGCAGCAGCCGTTTCGCTGGGGCGCTGATGTCGTCGTCCACAGCCTGACCAAATTTCTTAACGGTCACGCCGATGTAGTGGGCGGCATGATCGTCGTCAAAGAGGAACCGCAATATCCGGCGTTCCGCAAGGCGCTCAACCACATGGGTGGGGTGCTGGGTCCGTTCGAGTCTTTCCTCGTGCATCGCGGTATCAAAACGCTGGCACTACGTATGCAGCGGCACTGCGAAAGCGCACTGAAAGTCGCGACATTTCTCGAACAACATTCAGCCGTCGAATGGGTCCGCTATCCGGGTCTCAAGAGTCATCCGCAATTTGAGGTCGCCAGTAAGCAGATGGCCGGTGCCGGCGGAGTCATTAGTTTTGAACTCAAAGGTGGAATAGAAGCTGGCCGTTCAATGATGAACTCGGTGCGACTGTGCGCCTTGGCGGTGAGCCTTGGCGGCGTGGAGTCTCTCATCCAACACCCCGCAAGCATGACGCACGCAAGCATGGGCACCGAAGCCCGGCAACGAGCAAACATCACCGATGGGTTGGTGCGATTGTCCGTCGGCATCGAAAATCCCAATGACATTATCATCGACCTGGATCAAGCGCTCTCCAAACCGGAGCTTGGTTCGGGGTCTACCCATGCAGGAGAGATTCACGCATAACGTTGGTGCCTCATGAAAAACTTAGCCAGTGATTCACTCGCCGGGGATCGAGTCATCAACACCCGCAAGTCGGGCGTATGGCTCCTCCATAACCCTTCCACCAACCAGGGGCAGGCGTTCGGCCACGAGCAACGCGAGGAATTGCACGTTCGAGGCATGCTTCCCTACGCCGTCAGTTCGATCGACGATCAGGCAGAATTGATCCTCGCACAACTGCGCGCAAAAAACTCCAACCTTGAGAAATACATCCACCTCGCCAGCTTGCACGATCGCAACGAGGTGCTGTTCTATCGCGTGCTGGTGGAGAATCTTTCCGAGTTGATGCCCATCGTCTATACACCGACGGTCGGAGAAGCCTGCCAAAAATTCTCGCGCATTGTGCGTTCGCCGCGCGGCATCTGGCTGACCCCCGAAGACATCGACGACATGCCATCCGTCCTCCGCAACGCCCCCTTTGAAGATATCCGCCTCATCGTCGTCACGGACAACGAACGAATTCTCGGTTTGGGTGATCAGGGTTGCGGCGGGATGGGAATACCGGTCGGAAAGCTGGCTCTTTACGTCGGCGGTGCCGGGATTCACCCCTCCAAGTGTTTGCCCATCAGCCTTGATGTCGGCACGAATAATCCCAACCTACTCGATGACCCGTTGTACCTGGGTTATCCCCGTCGCCGGCTACGAGGCCGCGCTTATGACGATTTCATTGAAACCTTTGTACACGCGGTCAAAGAGGTCTTCCCGCGCGCGATCATCCAATGGGAGGATTTTCAACGCGACCGCGCCTTCGCCCTGCTCGAAGCCTATCGAATGCGGACGCCTTGCTTTAACGACGACATCCAAGGCACTGCCGCCGTAACCGCCGCCGGCGTACTCGCAGCCCTTCGCAAAACCGGTCAAACGATGGCCGAACAACGCATGCTGTTTATCGGCGCGGGTGAAGCGTGCACGGGAATCGTGCGACTCTGCGCCCTGCTGATGAAACAGGACGGTGCGACCAACGAAACGATTCGACGGTCCATGATGGCGTTTGATTCTCGCGGATTGCTACACGACGGACGCGAAGGTCTCGACAAATACAAGTCTGAGTTAGCCGTCCCGCGCGATGTGCTCGCTGAGCTGAAACTCGACAACGGCGCAAAGCTCGCGCCGCTCGACGTCATCAAAGCATTCAAGCCAACAGTCCTGATCGGAGCCACCGCCCAACCCGGGTTGTTCACCGAAGAAATGCTCCGCGAGATGAGCAAACACACCGAGAACCCGCTCATCATGCCGCTCAGCAACCCCAATAGTAAATCGGAATGTTCGCCATCCGAAGCCATTCGATGGACCGACGGGCGAGCCATCGTCGCCACCGGAAGCCCATTCCCCGACGTCGAATACGAAGGGCAGCGCCACATCATCGGACAAGCCAACAACGTGTTCATCTTCCCCGGCTTGGGATTGGGAGCCGCCGTTTCAGAAACCACCCAAATCACTGACGAAATGTTCGCAATCGCAGCCCGCACATTGGCGGATATCATCAAGCCTGAGCGCATAGCAGCCGGCGCAATTTACCCAGACCAAAACGACCTGCGCCACGTCAGTCACGCCATCGCCTGCGAAGTCGTCAAATACGCCGCCGCCAACAACCTCGGCCGCCACATCGCACCAGAAGAAACGGAGGAAGCCGTCCGCAACGCGTCGTGGTATCCGAACTACGTACCTGTTTGTCGGAAGGTTTGAGTTTCAGCGAGCACGTCGTCTGATTCACGTACCGGAATCGCCGCGATTTTAAGATATTCGCAAATTGAAGCAGACGCGCATCCGTGCATCAGTTGGATTCAATCGATGTCGTCGGGTAGCGCGTTGGTCTAACCTGGGGGCCGGCAACATACGATCGCATCACGATTGCTGGTTCTTTTGAGCAGTAACGATCCAATTTACATCTTCCTTGTTGAGCAGCGGATTTAGAAACCGGCACTCGTGAATTGCAACTTCCGAAAATACCAATTTCAAACAGTCGATCAAGTTGCTTTCGGGCGGATCGGCAGACCAGAACGCAAACACCCCACCGGGGTGCAGCCGTCGAACCACCAACCGCATGCTTCGCTCGGTGTAGAATGCACTATTTGATGATTGCAAAAGACAACTGGGTGAATGATCGATGTCGAGCAGAATAGCGTGGTACGCTTGTGTACCGAAATCTTCGGGGCGCGAATCATTAGGCTTGAACAGCTCGAAAAAATCACCGAGGACAATCTTGCACCGTGGGTCGCCGAGAAGATCGCCAGACAGCGGAACCAAGCGATCATCATGCCATCGGATGACCGGCTCGAGTAACTCGATGACTGTGACGGATCGAACATGGTCAGCATCGAGGGCGGCCTTGGCGGTGTATCCGAGGCCCAATCCGCCGACCAACACATCACGGTCGACCACCTGCGCTTGGGCAACACCATCCAATGAGGCATTCTTCAAACCAATGTCAGAGAGGGCTATCTCGGCATTGTTGACCAAGCTGGACATCAGGAATTCGCCGTCGAGCTTGACTTCGAAAATCTCAGCGTGATCAAGCGACCGAATGCACCGCCGCCGAAGAATCAATTCGCCCAAGGGCGTCATTGCGTGATCCAACTCCTCAATCGATTTCGCCATGGAATCGCCTTTCCACTGATGCTGTGTGCAGCCACGACATCGATGGCTTGAAAAAGATCGTCAAACCCGAGACGCTTCGATCTTGTTTTGGACTTTGTCTGGATGGGCCTGTACGCCCATGCATTTTGGGCCCCCGTTATGTTTCATTGGAGATGCCCCGCACATCGTCGACGAACGTCCCTGTCGCTTGCCAAAGAGATTCCAGACGATCGATTCGTTCGCGGGCCGCATCGCCCAATAGTACCGCCGCCCGCGCGACGATGAGTTCGGCTGCGACGACCGCGGGCACAGAGCTGTCGAACGGTCCGACTGCCGGAATCTTCAGGTGTCCCCAGGCGTGCGCGATTTGGGCGAGCGGTGACAGTGGACCATCCGTGATCGCCAGGATGGTGACGCCGACGTCTGCCAATGCCCGAGCTGCGGTGATTGCATGACGGCGGTATCGTCGAAAATCGAACACGACGGCTGCTTCACCCGCGCCCGCACCGGCCAAGTCCCTCCCCATGGCGTGCTCGGTCACAAGTCGAACATCTGATCGGAGCATGGAAAGCCCGGAGTACAACTTGTGGGCACCCGCCAATGATGTCTCACCCGAAAGGATCCAGACGTGACCGGCTTCGACCATCGGCTTGACGAGCGAATCCAACCGCTCCTCGGTCAGCGAATCGAACACGCCATCGATCGCGTCGTGCAGGGAACGTCGTAGCGGTCCCGTCTCCTGTTGCTGCCGAATTCGGTGGGTGGGTCGGGAAAGCTGGCTCGAAACCTGGTCCCGCTGCTGCGCCTGAAGGTCCGAGTAGCCCTCGAACCCCAGCTTCATCGCAAACCGCACAATCGAAGGCCGGCTCGTTCCGACATGGTCGGCCAGGTCCGAAACCGTCCCAAATGCCAGCAACGTAGGGTTTTCGACGACCGCCGCAGCGATTCGACGCTCGGTGCGGGTCAGGCGGTCGCCGGCAGTTGCGATGAGATCGTGGATCGACAACGAGAACACTCCGATGGTCATTTTGTTGCAAACGCGCACGCAAAGTGTACAATATGTTACAAAGAGTTCCACAAAAATCGAGTCTGGCCCGGAGTCCTTTTCATGATTCAGAATCTCAAACACGTACCCACCGCGCGCGAACAGGCATTTCTCGATACCGTCGAGGACACCAAATACCAGCGCGATATCATCAACGGACTTTCGCCGTTCTTCGATGAAAAGGCACCGGAGGACATGCTGCATTTTTACTCCAACGATGAGGTCGTCGCCCTCCGCGTGCTCAAAGGAACCGAGCGCGATGTCGAGCAGCGCATGCCCGTGAAGATGACCCGCCACTATTACGAGTTGGCCAAGAATTCCGCAGCGATCAGCCGGATCGTCAAAGCGAGTCCGGACGAGACCGACAACCTTCAGGGTTCCGAAGATCCCGGTTACCAGATGGATTATTCACCGGTCGAGGGGCTGCTGCACAAGTACGAAATGGGTTTGATGTACGTCATTTCGACTTGCTCTGCGCACTGTCGATTTTGCTACCGCGAAGAACTCATCGCCCGAAAAGAAATCGAACGGCAAGACGGTACTGTCGCCAAGAAGGGTTTGGCGCAGATTCCTGAGATCGTTGCGTACATCAAAGAAACCAACGCCATCATCGAAGCCAACGGCGGACGCCACCCCGAAACCGGGCGCGAAAAACTTCGCGAGATTCTGCTCTCGGGCGGTGACGCGATGGTCCTGAGCAATTCCAAACTCGCAGCATGGTTCGGCGCGCTCGCCGAAGCCGGCGTTGAATCCATCCGCGTCGGCACGAAGGAGTTGGCGTTCTACCCACAACGTTTCGACAACACATTCCTGGAAATGCTCGACAGATTCCACGAAACCTACCCGCAGGTAGGGATGCACTTTATGCTGCACTTCCAGCATCCCGACGAAATCCTCGCCAAAGATGCCGATGGCAACTACATCGAGGATGAAAAAGGATTCAAGCAGTGGATACCGGAGACCGGTAAGGCGATGCGCGGGCTTGTTTCCCGTGGGTGGCTCACCGTTGAAAACCAAGCCCCCATCATCAAGGGCATCAACGACGATGCCGATGCGCTCCGCATCCTTCAGCGTGAATTCAAGCGTGCAGGCGGCGAAAATCACTACTTCTTCTGCGGTCGTGATATCGTTGCATACAAGGCATTCAACATCCCCATCGAAGAGGCGTGGAATGTCCTCAACACATCGCAGCGGGGATTGTCCGGTGTCGAATGCCATGCCAAACTTTCGATCACCCACTACAAAGGCAAAACCGAAGTGGCGGCAGTCACCAACGAACCGATCCCCGGTCTGCCGGGTTCTGAAAATGGCGTCGTGATTTTCAAGATCCTTCGCAATGCCGGCAGCGCGCCGGATCGAGGCAAAGTTTGTATCGTCGGTCGCAATCCGAAAGCGGTCTGGTTTGACGATTACGAAGACCGCGTGCTCTTCGATGAAGCCGGCTTGTACAATTACAACCGTGTCAAGAAAGCGGGCGAAGCTCCGACCAGCGATCCAACGCCCGCCAAACGGCCAGGATGCGCGGGATGATCGACAAGCGTGTGAACACCGCACATGAAGCGGTCGCCGACGTTTTCGACGGTGCGGCGATCATGATCGGCGGGTTCGGTGAAGCAGGTAGTCCGGTCGAGTTGCTCCACGCGCTCATTGATCAAGGTGCATCCGACCTGACGATCATCAGCAACAACACCGGTTCCGGCGAGGTTGGACTGGCAGCCCTAATCAAAGCCGGGCGGGTGTCGAAGGCGATCTGCTCGTACCCGCGAACCGCGAATTCAACCGTGTTTACAGAGTTATATCGCAGCGGCCGCATCGAACTCGAATTGGTTCCGCAAGGCACGTTGGCTGAGCGCATTCGTTGCGGAGGCGCAGGCGTGCCAGCGTTCTACACCGCGACGGCTGTCGGTACGCCACTGGCTGAGGGCAAGGAACTTCGCGAGTTTGAAGGCAAACAATACGTGATGGAACGAGGCCTTCGAGCGGACTTTACGATTATCAAGGCGCGCACGGCCGACATTCACGGCAACCTGCTCTACAACAAGACAGCCCGCAACTTCGCGCCGATCATGGCCACGGCTTCGGATTGCACGATCGTCCAGGTGCAGGATGTCGTCGAAGCCGGCGACATCGACCCTGAAATCATCGTGACGCCAGGACTCTTTGTAGATCGCGTCGTTCAAGTCGCAGAACCAGCCCACGAATCAGAACTCGTCGCCTCGGGAGCCACCTACCCATGACCAGCATTGATCCAAAGGCGGGCAGGTCGCGTGAAGAGATGGCCGCCCGACTTGCCCAAGACATTCCCAATGGGTCGTACGTGAATCTTGGCATCGGCATTCCCGAACTCGTTGCCAAATTCGTACCCGAGGGCAAGACATTCATCTACCATACCGAGAATGGCTTGATTGGCATGGGCCCGTCGCCAGAAGCGGGGCAGGGCGATCCCGAACTCATCAATGCCGGTAAGCGTCAAGTTACCGCGATGCCGGGGGCTGCATACTTCCATCACGCTGACAGTTTCGTCATGATTCGCGGCGGACACATCGATCTGTGTGTCCTCGGCGCGCTGCAAGTTGCGCAAAATGGCGACCTTGCGAATTGGTCAACCGGTCAACCCGACGCAATACCTGCGGTTGGCGGTGCAATGGACCTCGTCGCGGGCGTCAAGTCGATCTACGTCATCACGCAGCACTCCACCAAACAGGGCGAGCCCAAACTCGTCGAATCATGTACGTATCCACTAACCGGACTTGGGGTCGTCGACCGAATCTACACAAACCTCGCGGTCATCGACGTTACACCGGACGGGTTTGCCGTCACCGAACTCAGCCCGGGTGTCGATTTTGAAGATGTCCAAAACCAAACCGGCGCTTCACTCAGCGACATTCGCGAAAGCGCGACGGCAGGCAAGAAATGAACACACAAACCGATCTTTCTCGTTCCGCAGAACTTTATGCTCGGGCGGAAAAAGTTCTACCGGGCGGCGTCTCGCGAAACTCCATTATCCGATCACCATATCCACCGTACGTAGCCTATGGCAAAGGCTGCCGCGTCACCGACATTGACGGTGTGACACGCATCGACTTCTCAAACAACATGGCCTCCCTCATCCACGGACACGCCCATCCCGAGATTGTTCGGGTCGTCAATGAGCAGATGGCCCGCGGCTCAGCATTCATGATGGCAACCGAAGCCGAGGTCGTATACGCAGAACACCTTTGCTCGCGATCACCGTCGTTCGACATGCTTCGTTTTGTGAATTCGGGCACCGAAGCCATCATGGTCGCAATCAAAGCCAGCCGTGCGTTTACTGGGAAATCCAAGGTCGCAAAAGTTGAAGGCGCATACCATGGGGGATACGACTACGCGGAAGTTTCGCAAGCGCCCACGCCAGACACATGGGGCAGCGACGACAAGCCGCACTCCGTTCCGCTAGTATTCGGCACACCTGAGTCGGCGCTGCGCGATGTCGTCATCATCCCCTTTAACAACACCGACCGCGCGATCAACATCCTCAACGAACACGCCCACGAAGTCGCGTGTGTCCTACTCGATCTCATGCCGCACCGCGTAGGACTGAACCCCGTCAAGCCGGAATACCTTGAGGCAATTCGGAAATGGGCTACCGAGCACAACGCGCTTCTCGTTCTCGACGAGGTCATCACATTCCGATCAGAGTATGGCGGGCTACAAACCCGTTACGGTGTCACGCCCGATCTCACCGCGCTTGGCAAGATGATCGGTGGGGGCTTCCCCGTTGGTGCAGTCGCGGGCCGGGCTGAAGTCATGGACGTTCTCAACCCCAAGTCCCACAAGTTTCTGTTTCCGCACTCGGGTACTTTCTCCGCCAACCCCATCTCCACGTCGGCGGGCATCACCGCTATGAAACTATTCGATCACAAAGAGATCGCTCGTCTCAACGCGCTGACGGACCGTGCTATCGAAGGGATCAGCAAGGCCATCGCATCTACCGGCGCTCGTGCGAGCGTCACCGGCGGCGGCTCGATGTTGCGCGTCCATATGAAGGAAGAACCCCCGCACAACTTTCGCGAAGCATTTAACAATGATGCCGAAAAGAAGCGTCTGACCACGCTGCTAGATCATATGTTCGATGAAGGGTTTTTGATGATCAACACTTGCTCGGCAACACTCTCAACCCCCATGACTGAAAACGAGATCGATGCCCTCGTCGCCACCATGGAATCCGGCATGGCAAAGATCGCCTCGATGCCATAGCGTTGAGCAATGCCCAAGTTTTGCGTCACAATTACTTGGATAACAGAGTCTACGGACTTGTGCCACTGCTCTGTGAGCGGTGCTCTTTAACGAATGGCCAACCGCTAACAGAGTAGCGGCACGGCACCGCTCTTTGAACGCGCATTAGCGCAAGAGCTTCACACCCCCTCGAAAACCGTCGCAAGTCCCTGCCCGACTCCGACGCACAGCGACGCAATACCACGCTCCACGCCGCGCCGCTTCATCTCGTGAACCAGCGTCGTCGCAATACGCGCACCGCTGCAACCAAGGGGATGCCCAACCGCAATCGCGCCGCCCTTGACGTTCAGTTTGTCGTCATCGATTCCAAGTTCGCGCTGACACGCAACCGACTGCGCCGCAAAGGCCTCATTGATCTCAACAAGCCCCATGTCGTCGAGGACCAGCCCCGCCCGATCCAATGCCTTGCGAATCGCTGGGATCGGCCCAAGCCCCATGTACGCCGGATCAACGCCAGCCGACGCACTGCAACCAACGAACGCAATTGGTTTCAAGCCAAGCGATGCTGCCTTCGATTCCTCGATGAGCAGAAGGGCGGCTGCGCCATCATTCACACCGGATGAGTTACCAGCGGTCACAGTTCCCTTGTCATCCTTCGCAAACACGGGGCGAAGTTTCGACAGCTGCTCCATCGTGACGCCGGGGCGAGGATGCTCATCAGTATCGACAATTAGCGCCGGCCCTTTTCGTTGAGGGACTTCAACCGGAACGATCTCATCTTTGAACGCACCTTGCTCGTGCGCCTTTGCCCACTTTTGTTGGCTCGAAAGCGCAAAGCGATCCTGAGCTTCCCGATCAATGCCATACTTCCGCGCGACGTTCTCGGCAGTCTCGCCCATGCCATAGGGATGGTACATCTCAGCCAACTTTGGATTCACGAACCGCCAGCCGATCGATGTGTCGTAGATTTCCTGCGATCGACCATATGCGGTGTCGGCTTTGCTGAGGACGTACGGCGCACGGCTCATCGACTCGACACCGCCCGCGACAAACACATCGCCGTGATTCGCCTCGATCAATCGAGCCGCCATGTTGACCGCCTCCAGCCCCGAAGCGCACAGTCGATTTACCGTCGAACCCGGGATCGTCTCAGGCAGCCCAGCCAACAAGGCAGCCATCCGCGCTACGTTGCGGTTGTCTTCACCGGCTTGGTTGGCAGCTCCGAAGTAGACGTCGTCGATCAGCGACGCGTCGATACCCGCCTGCTCGACCACCGCCCGAATGGTGATTGCGGCAAGATCGTCCGGGCGAATCGATGCGAGCTTCCCGCCATAGCGCCCAATAGGTGTGCGAATAGCAGCGATAACGGCAGCGCGACGTGTCATAAGAAAACCCCGGCACGCTTTCGCTGCCAGCCTCGTCTTGCGGTCCGCCTGAACGGCTATCATGTATCAAGCTGTTCGATGCGTACCAGAAAAAAATCAATGAATCGGCGCGACCGGATTCGAATCAGTGACATCGGAGGAATGAGCGTATTGCCCTGGAATCCGAGAGTCACTCTCAATTCATCGCTTGCAACAGCCTCACAATTTACGATCACGGGTATGCAAGAACATATACACCAAGGGGTCCGCCTCTTGCAACTCGCATCGTATAAATTTGACGCAATATGGGACAAGCAGCTTACTTTGGAGCGTTACAAGTCTGTCATGATGACTGCGCCTTCGAGTGATGGCACGCGAGCAAATCCCTTGAAGAGAGACTAGCTGAAAAGACGCCAAGAAGAAGCACAGTTCCAAGGGTCTAGGAAAGTCAATGATGCGCAGAACAAGGGAGGCCAACAGAGAACGTTGGCCGCCTTGGAATTGAACAAAGAGGGAGCGACCCGGCCTCCCGGTTCCCACAACTCCCTGACCAGAACAGAGTTACAGCCACAACTTGTTTTATTGTTTAAGGTTCTGTTTCGACGCCTTTGGTCAGGAACGATCAAGAATTCTTGCGAATCGTCACGAAGTTTGGAACACTGTGCCACAGCACAATCCGTCTGCGGGCACCTCCAACATTTATGGGAGATTGCGAAATGAACCCATCCGCAATCAACCTACTCATGGTCGCATCGAGATTCGGTTCACTCAAGCCCAGGCTTCTTATGCACCGACTTCTCACTCACAAACTTACTGTGGGCCACTGAGTTCCAGGCTCGCCGCGACCTCGGCGTAGTCAGCCAAATCGATCAGACCGTCCAGCCCGACCAGGTTTCCATCACTGCAAACTGGAACAATGTCGGCGTCCGCGCCGAAACATGCTGCGAATACCTGGAAATCGATCAGGTCGACATCAAAGTCGCCATCGAAATCACCGTCACCATGAGGTTGACACGTGTCTCCGGTTTCCGCACACCACGTCCCGGTACCACATGGTGAACCTGGGCTCACGTTGCAGCCCGTCAACGCATCGCACGTTTCGACACCGTCGCAGAACAGACTGTTATCGCAATGGGCATCATTGGCAATGTTGTCGCAATCATCATTCCCTTCGTTGCACGAATCGTCAGTGCAACCAATGCCATCATCGCAATCAACCGGCGTTCCAGCCTGGCAATCGAGCAAAACATCGCATGTCTCAACGCCGTCGCAGAACTGGGTGTTGTCGCAGTTTGCGTCATTGACAATGTTGTCACAAGAATCTGCACCCTCGTTGCAAGTGTCATCGGTACAGCCTACTCCGTCGTCACAATCAACCGGTGTGCCTACGACACAAGCACCCGCGTCGCACGTTTCATCGCCGTTGCAAAACGCGCCGTCATCGCAGTCACCGTCACCGAGACAATCCACACACACATCTCCGCCCTCGTCACACGATTGGCCAGGGCAGGGGTCTACACCGGATTGGCAATCAAGGATCGCATCGCAAGTTTCAGCTCCATCACAAAACTGACCGTTAACGCAATTTGCATCGTTGACAATGTTGTCGCAAGCATCAGTCCCTTCATTGCACGTATCGTCCGTGCAACCGACGCCGTCGTCGCAGTCAATCGAATTTCCCGCCTGACAATCTAGCAACGCATCACACGTTTCGACACCGTCGCAGAAGAGTCCGTTGTCGCAATTGCCGTCGTTGGCCAAGTTGTCACACGAATCGGATCCTTCATTACAGGAGTCATCCGTACACCCGACACCGTCGTCACAATCGACGGGAGTACCAGATTGGCAATCGAGCGACGCATCGCATGTCTCGGCACCATCACAGAACAAACCGTTGTCGCAGTTGATATCGTTGGTGACATGGTCACAGGAATCGGCCCCTTCATTGCAGGCATCATCCGTACAGCCGACACCGTCATCACAATTGACGGGAGTACCAGCTTGGCAGTCGAGCAACGCATCGCAAGTTTCGGCGCCATCACAGAACAAATCGTTGTCGCAATTGGAGTCGTTTGTGACGTTGTCACATGTTTCTGTACCCTCGTTGCATGAGTCGTCCGTGCAACTTACGCCGTCATCACAATCAACGGAAGTGCCAGCCTGGCAGTCGAGCAACGCATCGCATGTTTCGACGCCGTCGCAGTATAGACTGTTGTCGCAATTAGCGTCATTGACAACGTTGTCACAAAAATCCGTTCCTTCATTGCAAGAGTCATCGGTGCAGCCAATGCCGTCATCGCAGTCGATTGGTGTACCGGCAACACAAGCGCCGGCGAAACACGTTTCGGCTCCATTGCAAAACACGCCGTCATCGCAGTCACCGTCACCAAGACAGTCCACGCATACATCGCCGACTTCATCACACAACTGGCCTGAGCACGGGTCTGATCCGCCCTGGCAATCCTGGACCGCATCACACGTTTCGGCGCCATCGCAGAATTGTCCATTGTCACAATTGCCGTCGTTGGCGATGTTATCGCACGAATCAGAACCTTCGTTGCACGAGTCGTCAGTACAGCCGACGCCGTCATCGCAATCGACCGGTGTCCCCGCCTGACAATCAAGCAGCGCGTCGCACGTTTCGGCACCGTCGCAATACAAACCGTCATCACAATTGCCATCGTTGACGATGTTGTCACACGAATCGGTCCCTTCGTTGCAGGAATCATTTGTGCAGCCGACACTGTCGTCGCAATTCACTGCCGTCCCGCTCACGCAAATACCGAATGCGTCGCAGGTCTCATCACCATCGCAAAACTGGCCATTGTCACACGCCGGATCAGATGTGCATTGGCACGCACTGCAAGGACCGCCACAGTCGATGCGATCTTCGCCTTGATTTTGAATGCCGTCGCTGCACGTGGCGCTGGCAGAGCAAGTGAACGCAGACACCTGAAACGCATCGAGGCCACTTTCATTGATACTTGCCGTTCCGGTATCGTTGGCGGTGAATCGCAGGACCATGTTCGCTGTCAGCGACACGCCGGCAGCACTCAGGTCTCCCTGCGTTATCGTGTGTGGTCGCCATGTGGTCCCACCATGGGTGTCGTGGCGCGCAATCTCCGCCCAGCTTCCACTGCCGCCGTTGTTGTTGATCTCAACCAAAAGCATGTCCACGCCATCAGCAACTGTCAGGTAAAGGTAATAGTCGTAACTGATCGTGACTTCGCCGCCCGACATATCAATGACCGGTGACGTTAGCCGCACCGAACCACCGTCAATATCTGTATTGCCGATCGAATTCATGGTCAGATAGCTTTGACCACTGCCATCCGAGTCGGAAATCGGATCGTAATCCCATCCCGGATCATTCACTGGTACACCCCGTTCCCAATCGCCGGTTGATGCGCCAAGGTTTGTAGCCGTCCATCCTTGATCAGTCTCGAAATCATCGGCAAACACGACCGTGTCTGATCCGACACTCGCGCTTTGGACGGTTGCGGGAGCGCCCGATGGGCTTAGAACAACACCAGACATTGACCCCTCAGCACTGAAGTAGAACTCCGGCGTATCACCGCACGATGCGGCTGGTAACACGCCCTGGTACGAGTCACCGGAGATATACGACAGTGCTACAGACGAGTACGCCCCTCCGCTATATCGATAGAACAACGTTGGGCTGGCAGGCACGATCGTTTCACCGAATGCTGCGATATCGACGTCGATCACTTCGGGAGAACCGGGCGACATCGTTGTTGGTAGACCGCCAGGGAATGCAATACTCACGCCGTTTGAAAGGGTTCCGTCTCCCACGAGAGAGAAACTTTGCGGTCCTTGCGGAACGTCAAATCCAAATACTTCGATTGTCCAAGTGCCTGCCTCAGGACTGTTGACCAGAACCTGTTCAATGTTGTTGAGATGGTCCTCTTGCGACTGGACCGCCGCGTTTGACGGATTGCCAGGATTGAGTGTCCATGGGTAGTGCCGAACAGCACTGGGGCTCGTAACGACCAGGTCCAAGTCATTGACCAGTGCAGGATTGACGTTGGGCGTTCCCGCAACATCATCCCAAGTTAGTGTCACCTTGAACTCTGGATCGCCTCCTGTTACATCAACTTGGCGAGTAAACGACGCCCCTTGCGACACGTTGTTTTCGAGAAACGCAGCACTTCTCATCAAGTCAATGGCCTGCTGGACCCGTACCGACCCATACCCGAATTGATAATCCGGTCCGACATTTCCATTGTCCACCGCCGAGTGTGCGAGTAGCCCCTTGAGCGTCGAATTGCGAAACATCGGTTGGGCTGGGAACTGAACGGTGTAATCCTCCATCATGAGAGCAGCAAGACCCGTCACGGTCGGCGCGGCCATACTCGTTCCGCAGATCGTGCCATAGTCGGAGTCGCCCGTATCCCACGTCGAAGTCACTCCACCGTCGCCGTTGCTTTGGCAACCTGGCGCAGAAATGTCGGGCTTGATGCGACCGTCATCGACAGGCCCCCAACTGCTGAAAGAGGTGATCGAGTCGTTGTTGGAGTTCAGCGCACCCACTGTAATGTGGTTCTTCGCGCCCGCCGGCGGTGCGGTTGACGCATAACCGGTGCCGCAATTCGGCGACCCGCGTTCGTTTCCATTCGCCCAAATGATTCGGAACGGGCTCCCGAGGCTGCCGCCTACAATGTTGTCGATCAATGCTGACGTCACGCCGTAGTCGCCAGTGATGGCGCAATCAAATCCGTTCTGCGACACATTCGTTCCGATTGAGTTATTCGAAAGATCCGCGCCGTGAACGTTGATCGCTTCCGTGTAGTCCGACTCGATGTCGCCCGGGTTGCTGTACAGAAAAGTGCCCGATCCATCGTATTCAAACCCATACGACAGGAGTGTTGTGCCCGGCGCCATACCCGTGTACGTGCCGCCGCTTGCGGTGCCGTCTCCACCGATGGTTCCAGCGACATGCGTGGGGTGGTAATGCAGGCCCGATCCGTCATGTACGGTTAGGCGTCCCGAAAAGTCTTGGTGTGTCGATCGAGCTGTTCCGCCGTCATACACGAGTACCGTCACTCCCGAACCGTCAAGACTGTACGGAGCAGCCTGCGCGATACTCGCCTCTGTAATCAGCCGATTGCTGTCGTTGTTCATTGTGAACGGTGGCAACGCTGGCTCGATGAACATCACGCCGTCCTCTGCCGCCAACACAGGTACCGACGCCAAAGGAAGTTCGATCACGAGCGCATTGACGGATTCCAGGCGATCGCGCACGACCACGCCCTGCCGGTTACAAATCATGCGAGACGCATCGTCATCGACATCTTTATGGAACACGACATACGCGCCGATCCATTTGTCTTCCGCAGCACTCCGTCCGTCAGGTGCAGGCACAATCGCCCACTCGGGTGACTTGCCCTCTGCAAATATTGGATGGAGCTTCCATGCAAGTTGGATCGGCTGGGCATCAATCAGAGAATCGATTGCAGCCAGCGATACCTTGTCGTCTCCACCTGCACTCGTCACTGCAAAATACGCATCAGAACCCAAGTAACCTTGCAGTGTCACGCCCGCATCCAAAAGGTCGGCGCGCTGTTTGGGTGTTATTGGCTGATCGAATTGAACAACCTGACGGACTGGCGCGCCACGCAAACCATCGCTCGCCAACCTGTCGATCACCGCTGCCTTGTCCAGCCCAGACTTCGGTGCAACGCCTGACCTCCACTCGACCTGCGCCTGTGCAGTCGATACGCAAAAGAGGCAAACAGTTGCAGCGCCGAACGCGCATAGAAATTCGTAACCCCGTCCTAAATACTTAGGCATTTTCGATTCCTTGAGTAACCACACACACAAGTTGAATTGCGATCTAACGCGCCCCAAGGGCGTGAGCGGGAGGCGAAAAAACGCAAGAACAACAACGACTTGGAGACGCTGTTCAACATCTTAAAGGAAACATGCGCTGAACCCCAACAACCGTTTGAATCGAACGAATTTTATTGCGGACGTAGGCTCTGCAACTGAACGCGCAATCATCACATTGATGACTCAACCGCGATTCCTGCTTCCACTTCTAATCGATTGTGTTTCCGAGTTGTTGCGGCGCAAACACTCTGGCGTGTGGTTTATTGACTGGCGAAACTCTTCACGTAGATTCAAGACGCATATTGAGTCCAACGCGCTGCCCATCTGGTGCGTGAGTTCCCTGGCGATTCTGTGTTCATAAAGCATCACACCGATCGGGCCATTGTCTTTCGGAATGCCGCGCGATTCGAGTTCAGGGAAGAGTAAATCCTCCTCTTTGGCATGGTGGCAGGCATCCGCGAAGAGACGAAAGAACTCAACGCATTTACTTAATGCCTCGAACTCAAATCCTTGACCGCTCTTCAATGGGTGAAGAAACATCGCGTCAAGTAAAAGAAGGCTCGCGCAAGCATTACAATGAAATACGTCCCCATGGTTCGTTGGGGAGCCTAGCCCCCAGCGAAATCGCCAATGCACGCCAGAATACCACGACCGAAGAGCATCTCGATTTTCTCGTTACGATTGGTACAGAAATGGGGTAAGCGCCAAAGAACTTTTGGTCTAACATGAGCACCGGTATCAACATCAGGGGAAGGTCAGACCATCAATTCTTGCACATCAATTCTGCTGAGCTGTATGCTGAACAAGGATTGGGTGCATTGGCCAGTCAATCGGTGGCATCGCAGACAACGATGCGAATGCGTCGAACTATAAAGGTTCCGTGAATCACGAAAGGTCCCGTGAATCACGCTTGAAAAGCTGCAAAGTCAAGCAAGTCAGCGTCGCCATCTTTTTCTGTGTCCGTGATCGCGCAAGGGAGCGCAATATCTGAAACACTGTCGGCGTCCGCGTTCATAACCCCAAGAGCGATTCTCCCACAGCCTGCCAGACCGCGCGACGAAACGCCCCGACCTTGCCGCTGTCGTCCGGATGGACGCGGTTCGTCAGCGCGATGACATACACGCCGACCTCCGGATAAATGCGCATCGCCGTACCCGTGTACCCGGTGTGCCCAAAGCCGTAGATCGTGTCGATGCCGGTGTCGCCCGGGCCCGGTGGGTAAGTATCCCATAACAATCCCCGGCGGTTTGGCTTGCCGTTTTTCCCCACCGCATCGGGATCTTGAACACGGCTCATGTGCTTTATCATCTCGGGCCGGAGAATCCGCACGCCGTCCAGCTCGCCGCCCTTGAGCAGCATCTGTGCAAAACGTTCCAAGTCAGCCACCGTGCTGAACAGACCCGCGTTGCCCGAAACGCCATCCTGCATCGCCGCCAATGGGTCGTGGACTTCTCCGCGCAGAAAACCGTCCGCGTGTGGGCTACGCTTGGCCTTGGTGGTCGGCACGATCCGCTTCGCCAGACTCGCGCGCGGGTGGTAGCCGGTATCGCGCATGCCGAGCGGCGCGAACACGTGCTCTTTGGCGTAGACATCGATCGGATGACCGCTGACGCGCTCGACAATTTCCGCGCAGAGGATCGCGTTAAGACAACTGTAGACCACCGGTCCACCGGCCTCGGTCGAAAGCTCTAACGCTCGCACGCGCTGCCGCAACGCCTGCGGACAGGGATACCCCGAAGCCGCGCGAATCTTCTCCTGCTCACCCGCGCCGATGTACGACTTCATCCCGGAACGATGCGTCATCAGGTCGCGCACCGTCACTGCGTCCTTCTGAGGACCGCTAAAGTCCGGCAGATAGGTCTTGACCGGCTCGTCGAGCTTCACGCGCCCCTGTTCAATCAGTTGCATCAGACTCGTGCCGGTCGCGAGCGGTTTCGTAAGCGATGCCATATCGAACACCGCGTCCACCGGCATCCGGATGCGCGCTGGCTGCGTTTGCAAAAACCCATACGACCCACGCCACGTCTCGAAACCGCCGGGTGTCTTTCGTCCCACGGCGATCACCGCTCCGGGAATGTCGCCAGCCGCCAGCAGATCCGGCACGATCGTGTCAAACGTTTCCGCGACTGCATCCACGCTGTGATCGAGCGGTTTCGTCGTGAAATCGAATGACCATGACCATTCGTCAAAGTAGAGGTTATGCCCGTCGATCTCCACCTCGCCGCGCTGAAAGTCGTTCGGCTCACTCCGAAAACT